>JAFXRA010000206.1 GCA_017526725.1 Candidatus Rifleibacteriota bacterium | reverse complement strand
GATTTGTAAGAAATAAAAAACTTTTTGCATCAGCAAAAAAATTCTTTATAGATGATAATATTTTTGAATTAGCGCCGATGAACGAAGAAAGTCTGAAAAGGTCTCTTGAACTGCCTATGACAGCGGGTGAACTATCTATTCAGTCTTATGCCTGCACAAACACTGCCGGAGCAGTCTCTTTACTAACAGTAAACCAGATTCTACTTAAAACCCAAGGGCTTTCAGTCTGCTCTATTTAAGACAATTCTATCTTTTTTGCTGCTGTTTATTATTATTGTTTTTATCCTGTTCTTCAGGCGGCAATGGCTTAATACCAAAATCTCCTGCATTAGCCTTACCAACTCTGTTTTCAAGACGTTTCTGGAATTCTTTCTTATCTGCAGCATTCTTGAAGCCATCATCGTAAGTTATACGTTTCTGAACAACCAAATCTTCAAGACACTGATCCATTGTAATCATGCCTTCACCACGGCTTGTCTGCATCATTGAAATAATCTGGTCAGTCTTATCTTCCTTAATACATCT
Organism: Candidatus Rifleibacteriota bacterium; assembly: GCA_017526725.1. The sequence continues at coordinate 10,468 of JAFXRA010000206.1, read as the reverse complement.
CTTTACTGATGTTGAACCAATTAACACTTCATATGCCATAACACGTCCTGATGCCAAATAAGCCGGTATAAGTCTTTGAGAGATAACACCTCTTATACTTGCTGAAAGCTGCATACGAATAGTCTGTTGAACATCGCCTGGGAAAGAGCCAACGATACGGTTAATAGATTCATAAGCTGAATTTGTATGAAGAGTCGAGAAAACAAGGTGACCTGTTTCAGAAGCAGCAATTGCAAGCTTCATAGTTTCATTGTCACGCATTTCGCCGACCAGTATGACGTCAGGGTCTTCACGCAAAGCTGAACGCAAGGCATTGGTAAAAGAAATAGTATTTGAACCAAGTTCACGCTGTGTAATAACGCTTCTCTTATGCTGATGAACAAATTCTATCGGGTCTTCAATTGTTATAATGTGGTCATATCTAGTTCTGTTAATATAATCTATCATAGAAGCAAGAGTTGTAGATTTACCAGAACCGGTAGCACCAGTAACCAGAATCAAACCAGATTTATTGTTGCAAAGCTTTTCAAGAATTGAGGTATCCATACCTAATTCGTTAAATGAAGGCACTGTATTTGGAATAATTCTGAATACCCCTGCCATACCGTTTTTCTGCATGAATACGTTTGCACGGAAACGGGCACAGTCAGGAATATCATAAGAGAAGTCCAATTCCATCTTTTCATTAAATTCTTTTTTCTGATGGTCATTCATTAGGGAGAACAACAAGAATCTGCTCTTTTCTGGAGTGATTATTTCAAATGTTGTTCTGACAAGCTCGCCATGAATTCTTATACTTGGTGGAACACCGATAGAAAGATGAAGGTCTGAACCGCCTTCTTCCTGTAAATAATACAGAAGTTCTTTCATATCAGTGATATTTTCTTTTGCGTATTTTCTGCGTAATACCTTTGTTTCAACATTTTCAGGCTTTAAATTATCAAAAGTGATTTCTTGAAGTTGCAAAATAGCGTCTAACTGATCATTATTCAGTTTGGAAACCAAAGCAACAATTCTATCTCTTTCATAATCTGTCGCGCTGTCATAAAGTTTTAAAAGGCTGGCCACACCAGCATAGTCCCTGCGCTTGAATATTTCTCTAGACCACCAGGCTACATCTGAATTCTTGTCAAAACAGCACATAACAAGATCTTTTAAGAAAGCCTTTCTTGGGTGCTTTGAGAGATTTTCTACTATTGTATGCCTTATAGAAATATCTTTATCATCAAGCTTTATAAGCAACAGACCAGCAATCAAATCAAATTTCTGAAGTTTGGAAATAGCTTCTATAGCACAGGTTCTAACCAAAGTTTTCTTTGAGTTATCTATCAGGAAAAGTAATGGTCGAAGTGCTTCTTTTGAACCTATAGCTCCCAATACTTGCAAAACCTGTATAGTTAAGTTCTCATCTTCAGAATCAAGGCAGGCTAATAATGGGTCAACAGCATGAACACCAAGTTTTATAAGAATATTCTTTGTATAATCCGAAATAAAAATTGATTCATCTTTTAAAAAGGGCAACAGTTCAGGAATTACTTTCGGGTCTCTTACTTCACCAAGAGCAGTTAACAGCAAGTATTTATTATCCTGATTCATTGAGCCGAAGTATTCGTTGAAAAACTTAATGACATCTAAACCTAACACTTTACCCAATAACTGCATTATACTTAATCTGGTTTCTTTACTTGCAGTTGGGAATATTGCCAAAGCACCGTTTGTAACTTCTTTACCCCAGGTTACTAATGCTTTGATTGCTTCCTGCCTTACAATCATCGACTCATCATCAAGTAAAGCAAGTAAAATCTTCAACGAATAATCATTATGGATTTCACCAAAACCAGCACAAATATAAGGTTTGAAAACACCTTTAACATCTGATTCCAGCATTCTTTGGAAAAGAGTGAAAGCCTTTTCCCTTAATACCAACGGAATAATCTTAATACATTCATATTTCTGAGCACTGGAACAGGTCTGAAAATACTCTTGAATTACACCATAAACGCTGTCACCTTGTGCAATTAATGCTTTTTTAACCTGCTTTTTAACTATCCAGCTAGGGTCATTAATTTTATCAAGAAAAGCAATAATAATCTGTTTATCAGGCTTTTTGGCCAAAGCATCTATTGCAATTCTTCTGATTTCATCACTTTCGTGACTATTTAAAAGGTCTAATAAAGCATCCTGCTTAATAAAGCCCAATTCTATAGAAATGAAATATGCCCAGAAACGAACCGTGGTATCTTGTGAAATTGTTAATGAAGGAAGAATATCTTTAAGTATTGTCGGATAATTTATAACTACTTGTACAGTCTTTTTCTGAATATTTTCGTGTTTGCTGCACAATGCAATTGGTAATGTATTTGCAATGATTTTTCTTTGTTTATCAGAACTTTGAGACTGCAGCAACGAAGACAGCTTATCCAATGCGGTATCATTATCTAAGTAATCACCGCTTCTAAGCTTATCTTGAAGACTTAATAAAATTTCTTCTATCATATTTTATCCTTAATACCAAGACGAATCGATCATATCATAACACAATTAAGACCATTTAACCTTATAAGTATTTATTGGTCGGCTTATACCCTTGAACTGATGAGCTCCATTATCAATTAGTTCAAAAATATTTTTGTCAATTTTTTCATAAGTGAATTCTGAGATAAGAATTTCAAAGGCATCTGTAATACCTTCAAGTCGCGATGCCAAGTTGACCGGGTCACCCATAACATCGTTTTCTGTTCTAATTACAGAACCAGTATTTATCGTAATACGAACAGCCAATTTTCTTTCTTGAGGTGCAGTATTGTTATATTCAACAAGCTTTCTCTGAATTTCCATACCTGCCAGCAATGAATTATTATGGTCTTCAAATACAACAAGGAAAGCGTCACCGATTTTCTTAAGCGGTTCGCCGCCATATTTCTGGAATACAGGCTGCAGAATTTCATCGTGCTGTTTCATCATAGACATAACTTCGGAGAGAGATGCCTTAGAACTGAAAGCAGTGAAGCCTTTAACATCTGTGAACATAATAGACAACTCTTTAGTATGGCTTTCTTTAATAAGTTCATCATACTTTTCAAGTTCTTCAAGAGCCATTCTGCGTTTTTCAAGAACTTCATCAAGATGATTATCAGAAAGCATAACTTTGTGCTGACCCTTACTAAGCAGAGCATCTGCAGAAACTGTTCCACCGACACTTTCAATCATATCAACCAAAGACTTCTTATCTATTTCATTTTCAAGAGTCTGGATATATTCAGTAAGAGGTTCAGTTATAAGTTTGCCAACACTGAGGAAGAAATCTGTTAAAGCTCCCTTTAAGCGGAAATCATCATAGAAGAAGAACTTAGCCAATACCTTAACAATACGTTTGAGGATTTCTGGTTCTTCGTTTTCAAGAACATTATCCATAATGTCAAAGGCGACTTTTCTATCTTCTATTGAATCTAAAGCAACAACACAGCAGAGTCTGTATGCCTTACTGCTAGACTGCAAGCCCTTAATAAGACCTTCAGGATTAGATTTGTAAAGATTACCAAGAATCTTACCTACTTTATCACCATCTTCAACAGTTATCAAATCAGACCTTGAATTCAGAATCTTCTTAAGCATTTCTGCAAAAGCAGGAGAATCATGACTAGAAGCTTCAAGAATCAGATCAAGCATAGTTGAAGGCGGACAATGCTGCAGGAACTCTTCTACCGAAGAAACAGAAACAGGTGATGGATGCTTTGCCAGACAAGAAACCAACGAATGAAGGTTCTTGATACTCTTTTCTACCTGAAGTTGACGACAAATGACCTTTAAATCACTTTCAGATAAGAAATCCCATGCAGATACTGCTTCTGAAACATAATATCTGACCATTTCGTTAGAATGGCTGAAACCAAGGAATACAGTGCGATGCAATGAAGAATCATCTGCCTTCTTAAGCAAATGAGACAACCATCTTGCTACTTTTTCATCAGGATGAGTTAAAAGATTAAGAATGGTATTAACAACCTCTTTAGAAGTTATAGCCGGAACAGAAGAGAAGACAGATTCAATTCTATATTCATCATTATCTTCAAGGAACTTGATTACCGCAGGAACTGCTTCTGGATTATTCATAGAAAGCAATGCAGAAACAATATGAGGCAAAAGATTAGGTTCTGTTCCGTTTTCCATTATATCTATAAGAACCTTAACAGCCTTTGGACCAATCATTATCAATGATTTTCTTGCCCAAAATCTTACGTCTTCTGAAGGGTCATTCAATACTTTTACTATTGATGTTACTGAAGCTTCGCCATAATTAACCAGACAATTAGCAGAAGCATTTCTTATAGGCCAGTTTTCATCACCCAAAAGCTTAATCAACATTTCTATCACTTTGGGGTCTGGAGAAATTTTCTGAAGAACACCTAATAAGAAAAGCTTTTCCTGCTTGTTTCCGCTTTCAAGAATTCTAATAATAGGAATAAATGCTAAACCGCCAATAGAACCTATAACCCTTATAACCTGGAAACGAAGGTTTTCGTCTTCGGTATTCAAAATCTTTAAAAGAAGTTCCAGATTAAGATTATGTTTCTTAGACAGAGAATCTGCGGCAAAATCAGAAACTATACGATCTTGGCTAGCCATAAGATTTATGATTTCTAATACGGCTGCATCAGATTTTAATTTTACCAGATTTTCTATGACCATCATTTTCAGTTCCTGGTCAGGAGAAAGCAAAAGTTTTTTCAGTAATGGCAAAGATTTTTCAGCCAACAGATTAACAATTATATTGATAATATCGTATCTTATAAGAGAATCAACCCTACTGAAGCTGGCTGAAAGCTGGTCAAAAGCTTTAGGACCTAATTTGCTGAGCTGTTCCGCAGCAAGCTTTCTAATAGCCCAAGAATGGTCACCTAAACCTGCGATAAGATAATCAATAGCCTTTGGAGTTCCTAATTCGCCCAAAGAATTCAAAATAGAAAATCTAAGAGCAAAATTTCCTGATTTATAAAAATTACTAATTTCAGGCAAAATGGAATCTTGCCCGATTTTTACAAATAATGCAATAACGCTATGATTGGGTATTTTAGAGGGTGTAGTTATTATTTTTCTTAAATCGTCTAAGATTATTTCTTTAAAAGACAACAGCTGTTCAAAAGTAAGTTTTCTTATAGACCAGTTAGTATCGTTAAGCATCGGATATAGAAAACGTGCATTTTCTATTCTTTTTATAAAACCCAGACCTCTAATAGCATAACTGCGCAATTCCGGGTCTCTATTCTGAAGTCCTTTTTTTAAAATAACAATAGACTTTTCGTCACCAATATGACCTAAAATATATAGAATCCAGTAGTATTGGTCTATATTTTCTTCTGAAACGTAATTTTCAAGTATGTTTGAAAGGCCTTCGCCCCAATTTAGTAAAGCTTTAGCCACAGTCTCTCTTTTTCGCCAAGACTGATCACTTAAAGCTGAAACAATTGCGTGACAAGATTTCTCGCTATGCTCTGCCAACAGAGCATCCAGCGCTTCATGCCAAATTGAATCGTCATTACTACTTATAGATTCATACGGAGAACGATTCATTATATTCCTCGAATCCTTGTTTTATTATAATAAGTTATCATATTCTTATGCTTTGTAAAAGGATATTTTAAAGAAATCTTATATTTTTTAATATTTTTTTAAGCAAAAAATGGGAAAAAAATAACCCTGACTGTTTTTATTCAATCAGGGTTATTCTTTTCTTTAAGAATTATTCTCTGTTAGCCATTGGGTAAAGAGAACGAATTGTTCCACCCATGGTGTAAAGCTGCCATGTAAATGTTTCGCCATTAATGTCAGCTCTGAAAGCCAATGTACCAGGAATATTTCCGCTAGCACGGCAGGTTTCAATTGCTATATGACCAAGAGCAAGAATTGCCATTGGTGAATGCTGAAGAGTGAAACCACCTTTTGATTTTCTAGCGTTTGGAAGTGGACCGCTAGCATCTGGATCCCAATTGAAGGAACCAGTATACATTCTTGGATTGCCTATAGCTTCTACAGAACTGATGTATTCAGTTCTACCCTTGCGTTCATCAGTATAGTATCTATACCACCAATGGTAGCCAGAAACTTTTGTTCCTTTGATTTCGCCTGCGATAACATGTTCAAAACCAGCGCCAACACCGAACCAGTTGTTAATCATATCATCAATAGTAGTATTAGTTACTTTTAAAGCTTCTTTGATGCATGGGTCATTCTGAATTGAATAGAAGAATTCTTTTATGGCTTTGCCATGTTTATTCATTTCAGGAGTGTTAGTGTGTGGATCAAAAAGTTCACAAAGTTTTACACAATTATCATAAGCTGCAGGAATTTTTCCAGAAATATCTGCGAATAATTTATTTTCGTATTTATTTCCTTCTTTTTTCTGAACTTTAACAGAAGCAGCCTGATCTAAGGTTTTTAAGTTCTTAGAAAGAGCAGTAATTTTAGAAGCAAGAGCTGAATTGCCACCGCCATTATTATTTGGCTTATTACCGTTTGGTTTGTTACCATTATTGTTATTATTTGGTTTTTTCCTTTTGGTAGTACTTGTACTTAAAGAAATATAAGAATCTTCTTCTCTTGAATCAATAGACTGAGAGATTGCATTCTGAAGTTCTTCATCAGTGGTAATTAAACCGATAGCTATGCTGTTGCTTAATGTTCTGCGAAGTTTTACATCTTCGATTGCGTTAAGCTTTTCAGAGAAATCTTTTTGCTGAGCAGCATTAATAGGTGTAGACAAAGCTACGAGTGATAACATTGCGAGAGCGGCTAAAGACAGTGACTTACGCATTCCTTGCTCCTTACTAATTACTATATACTTATTGAGCTAAAAATTCCCTACCATTTTTATTTAAGGTAAGGTTACTTGATACTAATTTACTTATATCACGAAAAATTGAATTCCACAAGGGGTAAAAACAATTATTTTTTTATTTTTTTGTGTACACAATCAAGAAACAGATTTAACAAATCTTTACATTTTTTACATAAAAAAACTGCCTTCTTTTCGAAAGGCAGTTTTTTTAACTCTTTACTATTCTATCAATCCCAGCGGTGATTGAGGCTTGCGATTACACCAAAGGAGCTCTGAGTGCCCCAATCCTGTTTAACATTGATTGGGAAACCAATGTTACCCTGCCAAGAATCATTAAAGAATGTCATACCAAGAGTAAGTTCGGCGTTAGTACCATCTGGGCCGTAAATATTAGTTGGAGCTTCATAACTATCAAATTCAATTTCACCAACCAATGAGAAATTATGAGTTACACGATAATCAGTTCCACCTCTGATAATGAATTTTGTTATATCATCAGTAGAATCGTTTGCAATACCAAAGTTAATATGGCTATTCCATCTATCGTTCAATACTCCGGAATAAGCACCGCCAACTTCAACCCAAGAACCATTTGTCGCACCAGCAGGACCCATTCTAGAATCAATTTTGGTCTTCAAACCAGTTCCAAGGATAGCTCTATGGTAATTGCCACCAGCAAATTTACCTTCAACATGAAGGGTTACTGCGTGAGTGCCTTCAAGATTCTTCCAAACCTGATAACCAAATTTAACGCTTGGATCGTGCATACCATCAAGTTTTGATACAGGACCACCATTGTTCAGTTTTTCTTCCCAGGTCTGGAATGGAACAGTTACACCAGCAAAGAATTTATGACCGGTATAGTTCAAATGCAGATTACTGTATGTTCTATAACCATCAATAATATTCTTTTCACCGCCAATATATTTTAAATCTTCGTATTTAAAGCTGAAACCAATGTTCCAGGTCGGCAGATATGGAATCAAAGCACATTCTGTATTGAATAAGCCTCTATAACCATTAATATTAGTAAAGTATGGATCAAAATCGGTTGCCTTTAATTCATCAGGCAGACGATATTTTTCTTCTCTATACAAATCGCGAGTGCTTACAGCTACTGGATCAGCGCTTACAGAAACAGGCTGAGCTGTTGGTGCTGATGGAGCTATATATGGAACATCTGGAGTAGTTGTCGGCATTGGCGGAGGAGCCATAGTGCTGCTGCTGTATGGAGCAACTTGTGGCGGAGCTGCCGGTGCAGAGTAAGAAGGAGATGAAGAATACATTCCTGGAGGTGGAGGAGGCGGAGCAACCAATGGAGCAGTATTTGGATCAAATGAAGGATCACTTACAACTGCTGGAGCTTCAACCTGATTATATGCATACTGATTATATCCTGCATTTCCCATATTATTAACTGGAGCAGGTGCCGCAGCAGCCATCTGCCATGGCTGAGCAGAAACTTCTCGTTCAGAAGCCTGACTAACACCGAGAGCAGGTGCAGAAGCGGCATAAGTATTATCTGAGTAAGAAGATACAACATTTCTTGTTTCTTTTACAGCACCAGGAATAACCAATACATCACCAACTTTTAATTTGTTAGGATTAATATTGGGATTAGCCTTAGCAATTTTCTGCCACTTGGAAGTAGAACCTAAGCAGGCTTTAGCAATTTTACCAAGAGTATCACCTTTTTTAACAGTATAAGTTCCGTCGCTGCTGACATTTCCATAATAACTGGCATCTGCAGATTCAGAATCTTCAGGCATTTCAGCAACTTCATGTTCTGCGACAGGAGCTTCTTCTGCTACAATATTGTTACTAGCTACGGTAATCAGTTTCTGACCTACAAAAATTCTGTTGCCGTTGTCAATATTGTTCAAAACCATTAAATCCTGCCAACGATTTGGATCGCCATAAACTTTCATGGCTATTTTAGGTAAAGTATCACCAGCCTGAACAACGTATTCATTCTGAATACCTGTATTCTGAGCTTTTGCTGTTGAAACAGCAGGAGCTTCTACCGGAGGTCGATAATTAACTTGTCCAGAAGCTTTCGCTGCAATCTGCGGAGGAGCTGACATTAACTGCTGCTGGGCAGACAGAGCCTCAGGACCAACCTCTTCCCAATCATTGTACTGAGCACTGGCGATTGCTTGTGCAGACATAATCATTCCCATAGAAATAATAGCTGCAAGAACCGGATCCTTAGCTCGTAAGTAATTAAAGCATTTCATCTTCGACCTCCAGGTCTTTAAATAAAATTATAATTTCCAGATTTTTTTGAATTGAGCTTTTAGTAATTTAGCGTAACCATACCAATCTGCGTATGATATCAATTCTTCTTTTTTCACCTTATCGACAGGTCCTGCAATTTTATTAACAATTAATCTTACATGTTGTGAAGTTGCTTTTGCCATTAAATTGCCAGGTGTTCCGCCTTCAAGCACGGAAATTAGTTTTCCGCCGCAATATTTTTCGGATAAATCCATTACAAGCTGAAAAATGTTCAACAACCCTGCTTCGCTGACAATCAAATGGGAAGCGGGGTCGTCATTCAATACGTTAGTGCCAAAGCCAGCAATAATAAACTCTGGCATAAACTGATTAAGAATCTTCTCAACGATTTCCTTTAAGCAGACTCTATATTCCCTGTCGCCGTAGCCGGACACAAAAGGAATATTAAGGTTATAACCTAAAGCACCTTTTCCACCCATTTCTTCATAATGACCAGTACCGGTCATTCCTGGGTATTCATGAATGGAAACAGTCAGTACATCTTTTCTATGATAGAAAATTTCCTGAGTGCCGCTGCCGTGTTCAGCGTCGAGATCAAGTATCACGACTTTTTTCATCCCAAATTTTTTAGTTAAATAATGAGCTCCTGCAGCCATTGGATTTACCAAACTTCCGTAACCAGTTGTAGTTATACCAGAATGGTGTCCTGGCATTGCAGTCAAACAGAATGCTCTTTTTGCTTCACCGTTCATAATCTTGTCTACTGCATCTAAAACACCGCCAGCACCGAATCTAGCTATTTCAAAAGATTCTTTTATTAGCGGGGTTTTGGGGTCTAGCTTATCAAGACCAGAATAAGCACGCTTGTGAAGGTCATTTAAAAAATTCGGGTCGTGAATATCACGTAAGCGTTTCATTGGAGCTATATCAGCTTCCATAGCAATACCATCCCACAGATTATTAACCTGTAACTGCTTAATTATGGAAGAAAGCCTTCCGCCTTCTTTACCGGCAGTAAGCTGGTCATGTTCCAACAATTTTTCGTTATACATGATTACAGCTTCATTGGGGATGTCTGCCATAAAACCAAATATTCTCCTTAAAACGGTATATATGGTTTTATCGGCAAAAGAGACTACTCACTTTAGTGGAAAGTGGGACAGTTGCAAAGCAACTTGTGGGACGGCTGTTTCACAGCCTGTGGAAATTGCATAACGAAAGTTCTATTTGTTCAAATTGTTAAAACTAAAGTTAGATTGTAGAACAGAGCTAAACAATTCTAACTCTTCGAACCTTGAACTCTTCGAACAATCATAAACAATTACCACAAGATTCCAGTTACAAGAATTCTTGAGTCTCCATTTATGGTCTTGTATCTTATATCTTATATCTTAT
>JAFXRA010000205.1 GCA_017526725.1 Candidatus Rifleibacteriota bacterium | reverse complement strand
GTAGGGAGAAGGGAATTGTCTTAGCAATCAAAATTTTCTACCTTAATCGTTATTGTGTTAATTATTCGATGCTCCCCCGGCAATACCAGGGGCAGATCTCTTATTCGAACTCTTCTCACCCTTCAATCTTATATCTTGGTTAAAAAAATATCTTGACTTTTTGGGTCGCATCCCTTATAATATTATGCACTTGAGACATTGCTGCCCAGATGGTGAAATTGGCAAACACGCAAGATTCAGGTTCTTGTGTCCGTATAGGACTTGCGGGTTCAAGTCCCGCTCCGGGCACCGTTTCGATAGTAAATTAACTTTGTTTGCGATGAATAGACCTTTTAACAGCAAACAGAGATTACATATATTAAAAACCCCGTATTAACCCATACGGGGTTTTCCATTTTAGATTTATCTTTATTAAATTTTAAAACTTTGTTAGTAATATAATATAGATTTGATTTCTTGCTGATTTTTTCATAAATACAGAGGTGGAACAAAATGACTTTATCAGGTTTTTTTAAAAAGACTGCTACCGCAGCTATGGCTTTATTATGTTTCTCAAGTAGTCTTGAAGCTGCCAAAGATAAATTAAAAATACATTATTCTAGACCTGATAAGGTTTATGATAACCTTGGCATCTGGTTTTGGGACCATGTTAAGTCTCCTTCTAAAGACTGGCCTAAAGGCGCTACAAAACCTTCTGGAAAAGATAACTTCGGTATCTATTTTGAAATAGCTTTAAATTCAGACCCATCTCAGGTTAGTTTCCTTATTCTTGATACAAAAGAAGGCAAAAAGATAGAAGAAAACAAAACGGTATATCTGACCGATAAAAGAGAAGTCTGGGTAGTAGCTAATGATAACAATGTTTATGATACTCCTGATTTGAAGATTAACACCTTTTTAAAGCAGGTTGTTATCTCTGGAGAAAATGAGCTTAGCCTGGTATTCAACCAGATTAAGGATATAAATGTTGAAAAACTTGCAAAGAGTATCAAGATTGAAGATGAAAATAAAAAAGCTATAGGCCTTTCCTCTGTAACTTTTAAAGGTTCTGATTCTATAAAAGTCAGATTAAACAATAAAGCTTCTAAGCATCCCTGTTACGTTTCCTATGACGGCAGAAGAGTTAATACTGTCTATGACTGGAAGGAGATTGATGCTCATTTTGCTTATAAAGGGAACGATCTAGGCTGCAATTTTGTCGATAAAGATGCTGTAATAAAGCTTTGGGCACCTTTGGCAGAAAATGTAGCTTTAATTCTGTTTGATAAAGATAATCAGAACAAGCAGATTTTAACAAAACCTATGGAAAAAGGCGAAAAGGGTGTCTGGTCGATTAAACTTTCTTTGAAAGATTTAGAAAATGCTAAGTATTTCACAGATTCATTAAGAGGCTTTTATTATCAGTTTGAAGTTAAAAATTTTGGCAGGAAACCTGTAATGGTTCTTGACCCCTATGCTCGTTCTATGGCTGCGGTAACTGTGGATTCAGACGGTTCTGACGGTGGTTCTACCCATGATCTGATAGGAAAGGCTGCAATAGTAGATTTGAAAGCTATTGAACCAAAAACTACAACCGTTAAAATTGAAGGTTATGAAAAGGCTGAAGATGCAATTATTTATGAAGTTCATGTAAGAGACTTTACTTCTGATCCAGTGCTTGAAGGAGTTAGAAACGGAAGATTCAGCAGTTTTAAGGCTTTTATAGAACGTTTACCTTATATAAAGAGTCTTGGAGTTACTCATGTTCAATTGCTTCCGGTAATGGCCTGGTATTATGGCGATGAACTTAAAATGGCTTCCCCAGAATACACTTATAAAGCTAAAGGCTGCCATTATAACTGGGGCTATGATCCGCAGAACTATTTCTCTCCAGATGGAGCATATTCTGAAAATCCAAATGATGCTGAATTAAGAATCAGTGAACTGAGAGAATTGATTAATGCAATTCATGCTGAAGGAATGGGTGTAATTCTTGATGTTGTCTATACTCATATGGCTAATGCAACTTTCTTGAATAATGCTGTCCCTGATTACTATTTCTTTAAAGATGCTAATGGTAATTTCGTCGGTGATTTTGGAAACAATCTTGCAACTACAAGAAAGATGGCTTCTAAGCTTTTAATCGATTCTGTTAAATATTGGTTTAAGGAATATGGAATCGACGGCATGCGCTGGGATATGATGGGCGATGCTACTGCTGATGCTGTTCAAGCAGCATTTGATGAAGCAAAGAAAATCAATCCGAATGTTATTTTTATTGGAGAAGGCTGGAGAACATTTAAGGGTGATAGAGAAGATCCGGCTTTAGCTGGCAAAGGTGCTGACCAGGGATGGATGAAAAAGACCAGAGATGTTGGTTCCTTTAGTGATGAAATGAGAAATGAAATGAAATCCGGTTTTATGAGCGAAGGAGAACCTGCTTTTATTAGCGGCGGAGTCAGGGATATAAATAAAATTTTTGCAAATATAAAGGGCACACCAACAAACTTTGAAATTCTCAGACCGGCAAATGTAGTTCAATATATAGAAGCTCACGACAATTTGACTGTCTTTGACGTTGTCGCCAAGGCTACCAAGCTTGATCCAGAAATTCCGGCTAATTATGCTGAATTGCATAAAAGAATTCGTCTGGGCTTAGGGGTTGTTTTGACTTCTCAGGGTGTTGCTTTTATTCATGCCGGTCAGGAATATGGCAGAACAAAACAGTGGCTTGCTGATGGAGTTCCAGAACAGAAATATTTTAAATTCGTTGATGCTTCTGGAAAAGATTTCAAACATCCGTATTTTATTCATGATTCTTACGATTCTTCTGATGCTGTTAATAAATTCGATTGGACAAAGGCTACAAATGCAGAAGTTTCTCCTATAAGCTGTGAGTCTGTTGAATATACAAAAGGTCTGATAGCCTTGAGAAAATCTACAGATGCTTTCAGATTAGGGTCTAAGAAACTTGTGGATAATTATGTTAAACTTCTTTCTATTCCTGAATTAAATAGAGAAGATTTGGCTATTGCTTATTCTTGTACCTCTTTTTCTAATAAAGATGTTTATTATATCTTCGTAAACTGCGATAAGATTAAGCGTTCATTTACTCCTTTGGAAGAAGTTTCTAAAGGTGAAGTGATTGTTGACGGCAAAAGAGCAGGGGTTAAAAAGATTGATAAACCTTTTGGGGTAGAATTCAAAGGAGATTCTGTTGTTTTAGATCCTTTGACATTTGCTGTTATACGTGTCAAATCAAATAAATGACCTTGACAGATTTTGTACCGATTCGTATAATTATTAAAATGTGCGATATGTCTACAGGAGGAAATAAGCGTGTTTAACAAGTTTATAAGAACCTCGCTTATAGCGGTATTTACATTTGGTTTACTCTTTGCAGAATCTTCTGCAAATGCAGCTAATGCTGAAAAAGAATGGACATTTATGCTGTTTATGGCAGCAGACAACAATCTTGAAGCAGCAACTTCCTTAGATATTAATGAACTCGAAAAATACGGCTCAACCGATGAGGTTAATTTCGTCGCACAGATTGACCGCAACGGTAATTATGACCATGATTCAGAATTAAAATGGAAAGGCGCTAAGCGTTTCTATATCGTTAAAGACAACAGCACCAAGAAGATGACTTCTCCTGCTGTAAAGAATCTTGGCGATGTTGATATGGCTGCTCCAGAAACACTGCTTGATTTCGTTGAATGGACAGTTAAGAATTATCCTGCAAAGAAATATGCATTGATTCTTTGGAATCACGGAACAGGCTGGAAAGAAATCAACCCAAGCATCATGGAAGGCGATGTCGGTGAAATAGGTCTTCCTTCTGGTGGAGTTCCAGGTGCTGCAATCAGCTATAATATTTCTTACGATGATACTTCTAAAACTTCAATGAATATTCCGACTTTGGGCAGAACTCTAGACAAAGTAGTAGATATCATTGGCGGCCCATTAGAAATTATGGGTTTCGATGCTTGTTTGATGCAGATGGCTGAAGTTTCTTACACAACCAGCAAATATGCCAAATGTCAGTTGGGTTCTCCAGACCTTGAACCAGAAAGAGGCTGGCCATATGATAAAATCGCTGCTGCTGTTACTTCAAAGCCAGAAATCGGCGGTATCGAATTAGCTAGAAAAATAACTGATGTTTATGCAAAATCATATGCCGGTGGAGTAGGGGCTCAGGGTAATACTGCTGTAGCTATCTCTGTAGTTGACCATTCAAAAACAAATGATTTCAGAGAAGACTTAGACAACTTCTGTAAGGTTGCTATTGCAAACATGAGCAATATCGACAAGATAGAATTCGCCAGAGATGAAGCTCTTAAATATTCTTACGGCGACTATGTTGATTTAGGTCATTTCCTTGCTATTCTTATTCAGAAGACTCATGCAACTTCTAACTTGAAAAGCGCAGCTACTCGTTTGTTGAAGACAATCTGTGGCAACGGCGGTAAAGATGGTTATGTTAACAAGCTGGCTATCAATGGCGAAAAATTTAAAGAAAGCCGCGGCCTTTCTATATTCTTCCCAACCAGACAGGGCTTTAAGAATTTCAAAACCAGATATAAAACACACGATTTAGCAAAGGAAACCCAATGGTATAATTTCCTTGCTGAAGTTTCTAATCCTAATATTGCTTATCTCAAATTAGAAGATGTTATATTTGAAGATAAGAATAAAGATGGCCGTATTGCTGCTGGTGAAGAAGTTGATGTAAAAGTATCAATTAAGAATCTTGGCAGAAAAGCTATAGATTCAGTGAACATCGGAGCTTTTACTAATAACAAGTATCTTGATAACACAAAATATGAAGTTACATTAAAGACTTTGCCTGCCGGTGGAAAATCAAAAGTATTCCGAGCTTTTAAGATGAAAATAGCTGAAGGAACACCAGTAAATACTGAAATAAAAATGGGATTTACTCTTAAAGGTCAGGGCATTCCTGTTTCTCAGCTTAAGACTTCTTTTGTAACAAAAGAACAGTTCTCTACAGAAGGGCATGTTCTTCTTGTATATACTGACAGTCAGGGAACTTCAGCACCTATCTTAGAACAGATGCTTAAAGGTGCCAACATTAAATATGATACCTGGGATCGTTTCTTTGACGGCGATATCAGACCAGAAGTTTTAAAGAGATACTTAGACGGCTGGGTATTGATTAGCTGTTCAGATTCTACTCCAGAACAGAGCTTGACTGATGAAGAAGTTGATTCTATCGATCAGTTCCTCAAAGCTGGTGGCAGATGTGTTCTTAACGGCCAAGACATTGCATTCTGCTTAAGAGACAATGATTTCTTAAAAACTAGATGTAAAGCAAGATTTGTTCAGGATGACGTAAACGTTCACGTTGTATCTGGCATAAAAGTTTGCAGCGGTCATTCTTTCCAGATTTTCGGCGGTGATGGTGCCAACAATCAGAAATGGCCTGACGAAATAGACCCGTTGTCTGGAGCTGAAGCAATCTTCAAGTATGAAGAAGGTGCCCGTGACAAGGCAGATGAACGTGAAATGAATGGCCCAAGTCATAAGCCTGGTTCTTTCTCTAGAGGTGTTACTTCATCTGGTGCAGCAGCTATAAGAGTCGTTGACGGCTACAGACTGATGCTGTTTGGTTTCAATATTGAATCTGTTAATAGTAAGTCTCAAAGAAGTGAATTGATTAAATTCATAAGTAATTTTATGCAACCGACTACTGATGATGAAATCAAGAATCTTGCCAGAGCTTCGGCTAGACGTGTAAATAGAACAAGAAGTGTTTCTTCAGAACGTGTTGTCGTAGAAAGAGCAGATTTGCTTTCTTGTGTTGAAGAAAGACTGGTTAAACAGATTAAGGATGAATTCAAGAAGAATCCAAATTCTAAAGATAATGTTCTTAAATCTTTTGCAGGTTTAAATGCCAATGAACGCCAGGCTATAATAAATCTTGAAAAAAAAGTTAAGAGTATCTTGGAATTTGATAGACAAAATGGTACAGTAGAAGGACGATAATCCGTTC
>JAFXRA010000204.1 GCA_017526725.1 Candidatus Rifleibacteriota bacterium | reverse complement strand
TTGCTACTTACACACCAGAACTTGAAAAAACAGAAATTGCCAAAAAAACAGACGAAAATTTAGAAGAAGTCGAAAAGCAAAAACCTGCTCCAAAACCAGTTAAAACTGTTAGACCTGTAGCAGTTGTTACGAATACCCCAATACAGCAGGTTGCTGCTCAGCCAGTTGCAAGACCTTCGCAACCTGCTACTCAGACCGCTTCTTCCCAAAATCAGCATAATACTCAGTCTCAGCCTGAGCAAACTTCTCAAAATACACAACCTAAGACGAAACCTGTTGTTAGTGATGCTCCTATTGATTTTGGCGGAGGAAGTAAACCTTCTGCTGAATCAGAACCAAAACCGGCAGCAGTTCCAGGTATGGCTGAAGACCCTCTATTTGGTTCAGAATTTGATATAACCTTTTAATATACAATATTATAAATAGTATTATTTGGAGAATAAACATGATACACGCATATACTGGTGAAGGAAAAGGAAAAACTACCTGTGCTATAGGTCTGCTTGTCAGAGCTTTTGGTTCAGGCAAAAAAGTTATTGTGATTTTCTTCGATAAAGGCAGTGAAACTTATAGACATAATGAACTTATAGCTCTTGATAGATTAGGCATAGAATATCACGTTACCGGTCTTGAAAGAATGGGCACCGACGGTAAATTTCGATTTGGTGTTATTGAAGGCGATAAAAAAGAAGCTTTAAGAGGAATTGCTATTGCTGAAAACGCAATAAAGGTTGAAAAATTTGATTTGGTTGTTCTTGATGAAGCTTTAAGTGCTGTTACTTATGGTATGCTTGATAAAGCTATGCTTGAAAAATTAATTGATGATACGCCGGCTTCTACTGAATTAGTATTGACAGGTCGCTGTAACGATAAATCTATTTTTGAAAAATGTGACCTTGTTACCTCAATGACCAAGGAAAAGCACTACTTTGATAAAGGTGTAGCTGCTCGCCCCGGCATTGAGTATTGAGATAACCTAATTCCTTGCGGGGACTACCACTGTATTCTGGCGTAATTTGATACGAGAACCATGCAAGAAGTAGCCTTGAATGCTGGCACAGCCGTAAAGCATACAATTAGATTCCATAATCGTTCCCGGGTTACAGACTGAGTTGCATCCTAATTGACAATTGTCGCCAAGAATTGAACCGAACTTTCTCATGCCGGTATCTACTTTTTTCCCTTCCAGCATCATTGTAACGTGAGTTCCGTCATGCTTGAGGTTTGAAAGCTTTGTTCCTGCACCGAGATTAACATTGGAACCAAGAATTGAATCGCCAACATAGTTGAAATGCGGAGATTTTGCTCCAGGCATATAGATTGCTCTTACACATTCTGATGTATGACCAACAACGGCATTCTCACATATGATCACATTGCCTCTTACAAAGGCACCATGTCTTATTTCTACATTTTCGCCGATGATAGCCGGACCGCAAACCATTGCTCCAGCTTCTATTACAGAACCTTTACCTAAATAGATCTGTTCTATATTACGTATATGAGCACCTTCTTCTATAGTGCCTAAAATCTGAGGTTTTACATTTTTTTCAACAAAACCTTTTTGTATTCTTTTTATTACATCCCAAATGTTTTCCAAATCATCATAACCCTCTAAATGGGTTTCAAAAAGTTCTGGACAAGGGAATTTATCCATCTGGGAGAAAAATTCTTTAAGTTCACGCATTCTATGTTGGCCTCCGATTGTATCTTTTTTTATTTATCGGAACAAAAGGGGATAGAGTTTAGAGCCAAGCTAAGTGTCCTACAACGCATCGTAACCCTTCAAACCCTTCCAACTCTTCCAACACTTTGAACCCTTCCAACCCTTCGAACCCTTCTAACCCTTCCAACCCTTCTAACCCTTCCAACCCTTCGAACTCTTCCAACTCTTTGAACTCTTCCAACTCTTTGAACTTTAATTAAGAAAATTATTGATTTTTAGCTTAAACAATATTAAAAATATTTAAAAAGAGTTTGTTCTTGGGGATGAATGATTGTCTAAATTTGATGGAATGACTAATGCCATAGATAATTGGCAAAGTGGCCTAAGGGATGGTTTCCCGTTAGGAATTGCTTATTTTGCTGTTGCCTTTGCTTTCGGTATAGTGGCAGCAAAGAGTCAGTTGTCTATTTTCGATTCTTTCTTCATGTCTTTGACCAATCTTACTTCGGCAGGCCAGTTTGTTGGTCTTGGTTTGATTGCAGCCAAAGTTAGTTACATGGAGATGTTTTTAACTCAAATCATTCTGAATATTCGTTATCTTATTATGTCTTGTTCTCTTTCCCAAAAATATGATGCAGATCTTCCTTTAATACATAGAGCATTGGTTTCATTTGCTGTTACCGATGAAATGTTTGGTGTAGTCTGTTGTCAACCAGGTAAAGTCAGTCCTTTCTATACATATGGATTATTATTTATGACTGTTCCAAGCTGGTGTCTGGGAACAGTATGCGGTTGTTTCTCTGGTTCGCTTCTTCCTAAATCTCTTCAGAGTGCCTTAGGAATAGTTGTTTTTGCCTTATACTTTGCAATAGTCGTTCCCCCTGCTAAGCATGATAAAGTTGTTAGATATGTCTGTATATCTTCCATGATTTTTGCTGTCTTTTTATACTATTGTCCTTATACCAAATCTTTGTCTCCTGGTATGAGGGTTATGATTATTACTCTTGTTATAGCTAGTATTGCAGCAATAATACATCCAGTAAAGGATGATATTGCTGCCAAAACCGCCGAAGATACCATTAAAGCTCATAAAGAGGCTATGGGAGTAGAATTGTATGATGAATAGTTATGAAGTATATATCTATATATTAATAATGGCACTTGCTACTTATATAGTCAGAGCTTTACCTATGACTGTTATAAGAGGTGAAATCAAGAATCCTTTTATGAAGTCCTTTTTGCATTATGT
>JAFXRA010000203.1 GCA_017526725.1 Candidatus Rifleibacteriota bacterium | reverse complement strand
GGGGGAAGTGGCAGGCGAAGCCTGACGACGACCAACAGGATGTTGGGAGTGCATGCGAGCGCCAGGAAGGCAAGCGAGTCGTAAAGGGGGAGCAATGCTTTAGCATTGCGTAAAAACTTAGATGAATTACGCAAAGCTACTGCTTTGCTCCCCCCTCAGTTACTGCGTTACAGCTCCCCCAACAGCAAAGCTTTGGGGGAGCATCTATAATAAGTTCTCCCTTCTCCCTATCCCCTCCTCCCTACTAATCCCCTATTATGAAAAACCTATATCACCTAAACGGCACTTTAACTCAAATTGACGCTGATTTTGTCTATGTAACAGACAGCAAAACAGACAAAGAATATAAATTTTATTCTAATGACCTTCAAAATATAGATGAAGGCGAAAAAGTAGATTTATTGATTGCTCCAGCTTTCTCAGAAGATTCTGTTTCAAAAATTTTAACTATTAAACAGACCAAGAAAGCAAAACCTATAAAAATGGCAAATTTCAGCACTCTAATTGGTCACATGATAAAAACCAAAGAAAGATTAAAAGCAACGTTAGCATCTTCCGACGAATCAACAGATACTTCAGATATTAATGAAAAAATAGATTGGTTAGAAAAAGGTATCAGTCTATTTAGAAGGTAATTCTAATGTCAGATAATCATAATGAATCATCATCTAGTTTAGTAAGTGTAATTACTATTGGTATTATTATAATTTTTGTTTTTTCGTGTATTTTTAATATAATAGGTAGTAATGATTCAGGTGTAAAAGACAATTTCCTTATTATTAAAAATTCAATTATTATAACAGTTTTTGCTGTATTAGCTCTTGTTGGTTTATTTTTACTGATTTTTTCATTTATTAGTCTTGTTGTATTTTTTGACAAAGCATCAAAAAGCGCTCTAGTTCCATATATAGAAGAAATACAGAATTATTGTAAAAAGAATGGTATAAAATTTGAAGAAACAATGTCGGAAATACCAGATTCTTTCTCTATTTTATCTTCTATTAATCCTGATTGTTGCTTAAATAATCGAAAAAATTATGTTACTTATACTTATGTTATGAAAGGCAAATCTCATAATTTATGCTTTTATATTTTTGATAATAAATTATGTATACCTGGTCGTAGAGGTTATGTTCATTACATATATAAATCGATATGTATAATTAAAAAGACTGATTTAAATTTGCCTGTTTTTTACATTAATGACAAAGATACAATTATAGACAGCCTAATAAAAATATTTGATGACGATTATGATTATGATAAGGGTGAGGTTATAAACATTTCTGAAGATAAAACTTTTTCGAGAAAGTTTGTTTTACAAGGACAAGTTGAAAAAGATGTAGATAATTATTTCAACAATGAAAAAATTAGAAAATCTTTTGTTGATAATCATATTAAAGGTTATTCTTATGAAGGAAATAAAGAATACTTGGTGATTAGTTCATTGAATACCGTAACAAAAAGAGATAAATATGGGGTTACTAAGTTGGAAAACAGATTAAAAATGTTAGATTGTGCTGTTAAGATAATGACAGAATTAGATTAAAAATCCCCCTTAATCCCCCTTTAAGAAAGGGGGTATAGAAGAAGAGACCCTTTAAAAAGGGGGAGTAGGACAAGTCGCTCTAAGGCATTACAAGTTCTAAGTTGAGATTTTCTTTCTTAAGAAATTCGCCCAGAATTTTATTAAAAAGTTGTTCTAATGCAGTTTTAGCAGCTGTCTGTGCTTTTAATCTGATTTCTTTTGTATGACCTAATCTTAAAGTCTTTTCAACAATTCCTCTTTTTACTGAATCGTTTAGATCTTTCATCTTAGGACCAAATGGACTCCATGTTCCGTTTTCTTCTCTTATAATCTTATCGGGGTTGGGTTGTATAAAAACCATTTCCTTATCAATATGAACAGGAGGACAAACAATTTTAATAGTTCTTCTTTCCGGTTCATACATTATATGATTATCTTTAATTTCTTGCAGTGGAACAAAATACTGAACTTTATTACCGAGAAATTTTACTTTAAGGCGGGCTGAACCAATAGAAATCCAGTCCCAAAGTATTCTATTGTCTTCATCTTTATCAATTGCTACATCTAGGGGTTGGGTATAAACAACAAGTTTTTGTTCTTCTTTTCCTTCACCATAAGTAACAGATATATATTCTTTTACTGTTTTTCTAGTAAAATCAAGAACTCCCTGAATAGACTTTATTGTAAAGGCAACAGCCAAATGCCATGTGATAACGAAAACAATAACTAACACTATGAATTGGAGAATAAATTTGCCAAGTGAATTCATACAACCTGAACTATTTGTATTAGAATTAAAATTTTGAGCGTTGGTATTGATTTGTTCGTCCATGAATAGCCTCCGATGTCTACATTATTATTTTAACAAATTACTTTTATAAACAAAAGGCGTTAAATAAACTTACATTCAAAAAAATCTATTTTAGTATGGCATTACAGAGAGTGAGCAAAAACTTAAAATTTATATTAGATTTTTTTGTCTTCTACATATTGTCATAAACGTTAAAACTTGTATTAAGTTTTTTTTCATTGTAGAATCAGAATATAAGTATTATTACTAAGGCTTGTTGATTACTGGATTGCCACGGCTCTTCGAACCTCGCAATGACGTTTCAATAAGATTCATTTAAGTATTAGTAAAATACATATAGATAAAAAAGTGCAAAGGAAAGAGAATTATGCGTAAACTGCTTTGGCAACCCACAAAAAAACAGATTGAAAGCACCAGACTCTGGGCTTTTATGCAATATGCAGCAAAAAAAACTGGAATTGGTTTTGTTAATTATAAGTCTATATATGACTGGTCTGTTAAAGAGCCTGAAAAATTCTGGGATTTGCTTTGGAAATTCCTGGAAGTGAAGACATCAAAACCTTATGACAAGGTAGTTGATGATCTTAAAAAGTTCCCAGGCGCTCAGTGGTTTGTTGGAGCAAAATTGAATTATGCAGAAAACATGCTTAAATATGCTGATTCAGATAAACCTGCATTGATTTTCCGCGGTGAAAATCAGACTCGCAGAGTAATCACATATAAAGAACTTAAATCCCAGGTATTCAAAATGGCTACAGCTATGCGTAAGATGGGCTTAAAAGCCGGTGATTCAGTAGCTGCTTACATGCCCAATATTCCTGAAACAATTATAGCAATGTTAGCTACAGCTGCTATTGGTGCTATTTGGTGTTCATGCGCAACTGATATTGGTCCACAGGCTGCAATAGACCGTCTTGGTCAAGTAGAACCAACTGTTTTAGTTACTGCTGACGGTTATTTATATAAAGGCAAAAAGTTTGATGTAAGACCTAATGCTTCTGCTATAGCTAAAGGCATTCCAACTGTTAAGAAAGTAGTAGTAGCTCATTATGCTGGTGATGACAGTGATTTATCAATTATTCCAAACGCAGTTAAATGGGATGAATTCTTAGATAAGGATTCCTGTGCCGACTTTAAATATGAACAAGTTGATGCCAACCACCCAATGGTTGTTATGTTCTCTTCTGGAACAACCGGCAAGCCAAAATGTATTGTTCAAGCGGTTGCCGGATTATTGATCAATCAGTTGAAAGAACTTGCCATTCAAAATGATATGAAGCCTGAAGATACTATGCTTTATATCACTACTTGTAGCTGGATGATGTGGAACTGGCAGGCAGCTGCTCTTGGAACTGGTTCAACAATAGTATTGTTTGATGGTAATCCTTCTTACCCAGACACTTCAGCAATCTGGAAGATTCTGGAAGAAGAAAAAGTCACAATTTTCGGTTTGAGCGCAAGCTACGTTCATGCTCTTGTCGCTGAAAAATTCTCGCCCAAGAATACTGTAGATTTAACTCATCTTAGAGCCATTTCTCAGACTGGTTCAGCCCTTTCTGATGATGGTTTCGACTTTATCTACAACGAAATTAAAGAAGATTTGCATTTCAATTCAATCGCTGGCGGAACAGATATTAATGGCTGCTTCTCAAGCGGCAATCCTATAAGCCCAGTATATTCTAATGAACTTCAGGCTCCTGGTCTTGGAATGAAGATTGAATGTTATGATGAAAACGGCAAACCTTGCAGAGACGTTCAGGGCGAATTGGTCTGTGAATTCCCTACCCCGTCTATGCCTTTAAAATTTATGAATGACCCTGATGGAAGCAGATATCTTGATGCTTACTTCAGAGTCTATCCTAATATTTGGCATCACGGCGACTATGTAATGTTCCACGCTGATACAATGGGTATTTCATATTTTGGTCGTTCAGACTCAATTTTAAAGCCTTCAGGAGTAAGAATCGGAACTGCTGAAATATATAATCAGGTAGACAGAATTCCTGGCATAGCAGATAGTCTTGCTATTGGTCAGCAGTATCACGATGATCAGCGTATTGTATTGTTTGTTCAGCTTAAAGAAGGTGTCGAACTTACTGATGAACTTAAAAAGACAATAAAGACAACTTTACGCACTAAGGCTTCTCCAAGACACGTTCCAGCTGTAATTATGGCTTGTCCGGATATTCCTAAGACTCTAAACGGTAAAAAGGTTGAAAGTGCAATTACAAATATGGTTAACGGACGTAAAGTCACGAACCGTGATGCTCTTTCAAACCCAGAATCTCTTGACTACTTTAAGAGCATACTTCCCGAATTACAGAAGTAATGTCTAGGATATAGGGTAT
>JAFXRA010000202.1 GCA_017526725.1 Candidatus Rifleibacteriota bacterium | reverse complement strand
GAAAACTGAAAACTGAGAACTGAGAACTCAGATATAAGATATAAGACCAAAACTTGAGATATAAGATTTAAGAGAGAAGAGCATTTCTCAATTCTCATTCCTTTTAAAAGCGGACAGTAGACGCGAGACCTCTATTCTCCGCACAAGGCTCGTTCTTTCTTAGATTATTCGAAGGCAGAAATACACAGAGACCGCGGAGGAGAATTGGGTCGAGCAAGATAACTGTCCGCTATCTGCTCACCAACCACCAACTACTCCAAGCTCTGCTTGGCATCTCCCCATTCCTTAAACTCTATCATTCTCATCATCGAAGAACTCAAGATTGTCAAGGGCTTTGATTGCGTTTTCAAGGTAGGAATCATCTGTAATAGGCCATTTGAAGCCAAGTCTATAAAGAACCTGGGTTGTAAAATCATTTACATAATCTAATTCGTAGATTCTTGTGGTTCCTCTTGAAGTATAGGCGATAAGCCCTGAGACAGCTTCGCTTCCTTCGTGAGCTGACGCATATTCATTTACAAGCTTTTCAAACTCATCTTCTGACACTATGTCAATTTTAAACCCATGATTGTTCATAGCATAAATAACATCGCTCATGTATATTCTATGGCTATTGCAAGCATGGAATACAGTAAACATACTATTGGTTGAGGCGAGTTTCAAAACTGCTGCTGCTGTAACATCGATGGGTGAGAATTCTGCGCCTTCGTGCATTCCGCTCATTGGAAATGCTCCTATTGCGGTATAACCTCTAAGAGTTCTTAGAAAACCATTTGTAATAAAGTTAATCTGGAATTCCCCGTCAGAATTTCTGCTCATCAAATTGCCAGCCCTGATTATTTTTGCATCAAGACCGTCTACTACAGCTTCAAGAACCTTTCTTTCCGCAAGAAACTTTGTTCTGGTATATTCATTTGTAATATGCTGGTTAAAATAAAGGTCGTTTTCAGCAATTTTGCGCCAATAGGGTGGTTTATCGTCTATGCCTTCTCCTGCAACGGAAACAGTAGAAATCTGAATAAGGCGTTTCTTAGCCTTTTTGCACAATGAAATGAGGTTTTCTACCCCTTTAACATTAATTTTTTCAAGTGTTTCATCAGAAGCAAAGTGTTTTACACAGGCAGCGCAGTTTACCAAAGTATCAAAAGGAACGTCTACAAGCTTGTTTACGTCTTCAATATTTGTAATATCGCCGTCTATACAGATAATTTTATTTCCGAATAAATCTCTGAAAGGACTGTCGAAATAATACATCATCATGTTCATAAGACGTTTGTCTGGCGTATCATATTTGCCTTTGCGAACAAGACAGTATATTTTCCCTTTGTAATTGCTTATAAATTCTTTTAATACGTGAATTCCCAAGAAACCAGTTGCGCCGGTTAAGAGAACATTGCCAAGCTTTCCCGCAACTACTTCATCTGCATTTCTTACATCGTTTGCAGCTAACAGTGTGTCAATCGCATTGTATGAATATTTTGCAAATTCGTCTATGTTTTCTGATTCTTCGACACCACCATAAATTGCTTGGGTAAGTTGCCTGATTGTTGGATATTTAAAAATATCAGCATAAACTAAGGGAATATTTTCGTTAAGGCACATAACAGCAACTTTTGATGCTGTAAGCGATGTTCCACCTAAAGCAAAGAAATCATCATCTATACCTATTTTTTCTAACTTTAATGCTTTGGCGTATAATTCACATAATTTAGCCTGCTCAGCAGTCTGAGGAGCCGCATATAAAGCCTGCTCAATGTTTATTTCAGGTTTTGGCAAGGCTTTCCTGTCTATTTTTTTAGAGGTAGTTAAAGGCATTTTCTCTAATTGAATATAGACATTGGGAACCATGTAATGAGCTAGTCTGCCGGAAATAAACTTTGTCAGCTCTTCTTGGGAAACAGGCTTGGTTGCAGTGTAGTATGCTGCAAGATACATATTGTCTATGGCTAAAACTGCTGCTGCTGTAACTTCCGGGTAATCGCAGATAGCTTCTTCAACTTCGCCAAGCTCTATTCTCAAGCCTCGCAGCTTAACCTGATTGTCTTTCCTGCCGTGAAACTCAATTTCACCATCTTCGTTTATGCGGGCCAAATCGCCGGTTTTATAGCCTCTCATGCCCTTGAATTCAATAAAGGCTGCCTCAGTTTTATCAGGAAGATTTACGTAGCCTCTGCCAACGCCTTTCCCGCAAATAAGAAGTTCGCCGATTTCCCCTTCAGCAACTTCGTTGCAGTTATCATCTATAATATAGACAAAGACGTTAGCATTAGGAATACCTATGGTTACATTGTCGTTGCCGGTAATTACCTTCATGGTGCAGCTAATAGTCGCTTCTGTTGGACCGTAGCCGTTCATGATATAGGCTTCAGGATTTAACTCAATAATCTTGTCGTATAAACCGCCTGGGAAAGCCTCTGCACCGAAGTCATAAGAATTTACGCTTTTCAGAGCCTCTCTCATTTGAGGAATTTCAAGCATTACAGAGAGGAAAGAAGGGGTTGTTGCAACAATATCTACATTATTTTCTTTAATCAGTTTTGCGAGCAGGTCAAGATTATGTATTTCTTCATCAGTAGCAATAACAACGGTCATTCCATGAGTTAAAGGAATAAATTCTTCCATAATGGAAACGTCAAAAGTCATAGCTGCCAAAGCAAGAACTACATTGCCTTTTTCGGTGAAGCCAAGAGTTTCATAGTTCTTGGGGTTGGCATTTACAAAATTGGCGAGGTTTCCGTGCTCAATCATAACGCCTTTGGGCTTGCCTGTTGAACCAGAAGTATAAATACAGTAGCAGAGATCATGTTCTGCTATTTTGATATTAGGGTTATCTGCTTTTTTACACTTAAGAAGTTCATTAATCAAAAGCGGCTTGGTTTCTATGGTCTTGAATAAATCAGAATATTGCGCTTTTGTTTTTTCATCTACAATAACAAATTTTGCTGACGAATCTTCTAATATAAAACGAACTCTGCCTTCCGGGTATTCCGGAGAAATACAGGTAAAGGCCGCTCCAGCCTTTAAAATGCCCTGCTGCGATACATAACAGTTGATTCCTCTATCTAACAGAATTCCTATAATGTTTTCTTTGCCGATGCCTTTAGAAATAAGCTCGTGAGCGACTTTGTTGGCTTCTTTATTAAGTTCTTTATATGTTAAAGATTTTTTATTGAAAATTACCGCAGTTTTATTGGGATTCTGTTCTGCCTGAGTTTCAAAGAGTCTGGTGGTCGGTTCAAAAACAAAATCATACTGAGTGTCATTTATATTGTGCTTTTTAGTATGTTTCTTTTTGTAGCCTTCTTTTAAGCAAGGCATTATAGCAAATAAATTTTGCGGAATTAAATCTGAAAGAAGCTTTTCGTTAGCAAGCTTCGTGGCTGCATTTTCGAAATCTTTAATCAATGCATGGGCAAATTCTTTTGAATACATATCGCTTCTGTATTCAAGTTCAAATCTATATGAACCATTACTCAGGAAAACTTCTAATGATATTGGAGTTTTGGCAGCGTTTACGTCCAAAACTATTTTTTCTGCTTTTTCGCCGCAAATCTTATCAAATTCAAAGGTTTCACCTTGATAAACCACCATTGCATTTGGAACAATTTTGTATTTACGGCTTATTTCAGGGAATGGGAACAAATCGTTGTTCATCATACCCAATATCTGACTTTGCAGATTTTTAAAATAATAGTCTGTGTCCTTAGAAACATCGCACAATACAGGCAGAGTTTTTACGAGCATTCCAACAGTGTTAGCAAGTCTTGAATCGCTTCTTCCATGATAAATAGTCGTAAAAACAGATTTATCGACAGAAATAGCAGAAGCTAATAAAGCACCGAATACGCCATTAAAGAAGATGTTTTCTGTAATTCCGTATTTTTTGCAGATATATTCAACTTTTTCTTGTTTTAGTTTCCTGCCTGCAACTTTAATTAATCCTAGACCAGGTTTGACGTTCTGTCTGACATGAATGATATCAGGCTTAAAATCAGTGTTCCCGCCGCAATTTTCAAAGATTGAGTCATAATACTTTTCTGATTTTGAATAAAGCTCACTTTTAACAGCTTCTGCATTATCCAGTGCGGCTTCATAAGAAGTATATTTTTCTTCTTCGATTTCTTCGCCTTT
>JAFXRA010000201.1 GCA_017526725.1 Candidatus Rifleibacteriota bacterium | reverse complement strand
CAACATTAACGGTGAGAACTACAGTCAGAGCTGTCATACAAAGCATCAGAATATAATAGAATTCAACACTTACCCCTCTTGTGCGGGCATATTCTTCATCAAAACAAACAGCGACAGTCTGTTTATAAAAAGCACAGGTTAAAACAATTGTTATTACATCTAAAACAGCTATCAGATAAAGCTCTTCAGATGATACCATCAAAATGTTTCCGAAAAGATAATTCATCAAATCTTCATTATAACCTGGTGTCTTGTAAATAAATAAAACCCCCACAGACATACCAACTGCCCAGAGAGCACTTATAATGCTGTCTTCACGTTCCTTAGCCCTTAAACTTATCCAACCTATTATAAGAGCAGCCGCCAAAGCAGTAAAAACAGCTCCATATACAGGTTTTAACCAAGTCCAGCCGTAAACAACAGAGAAATACTTTGCCGCCCCTAAGCCGCCAAGAACACAATGTGAAATAGCCGCCGCTATATATGTTATTCGGCGTAAAACAACATAAGTACCGACAATTCCACTGCTTATACTGCACAAAACACCTGCCAAAATTGCATTCTGCAAAAAAGGCAATTCTAATAAATCCTTTAAGAATGTGGACATGTGTGCCCCTTTTCACTGCATCTGTGATCATGTCTGATGAGATGAACATCCAACCCATACATTTTTTGCAACGATTCACCCGTTAATTCTGATACAGGATGAATCTGCAGATTTTTGCGAACACAGATTACACTTTTAACTTTTGTTGAAACAAAACCTATGTCATGTGAAACAATCAAAATAGTAAATTTTTCATTCATTTCGGCAAACAATTTATAAAACTGTTCTGTTCCATGAATATCTACGCTTGCTGTTGGTTCGTCTAATAAAAGCAATTCTGGCTGCGACATAATAGCTCTTGCAATAAGCGCCCTTTGTTTTTGTCCGCCAGATAAATCAGCAAAACTTTTATGAATAAAATCTTTTAGACCTACTGTTTCAAGTGCATCTTTAGCATCTTGTGTTTGTTTTTTAGAATAGCAGCCCCACCAGAATGATTTGCTTAGACATCCCATCAAAACAACATCTAAAACACTCACTGGAAAATTTGAATCAAATTTAGAAAATTGTGGAACATAGCCAACTTTTTGGCGAACATTTTCCGGAGGTTCCCCAAAAATACTTACTTCGCCTCTTAAAGGCTTATTTAAGCCTAAAATCAGTCTTAAAAGAGTAGTTTTGCCGCCGCCATTAGGACCAACAACACAAGCAAAATCACCTTTATCAACAGTCAGGTTTATATTTTCTAAAACCAATTCTTCACTACCGTCGTAGGAAAAATCAACATTTTTAAAATTTATAACAGAAGCATCCGATGACATTTTATTTAGCAGTGTCTGCAACAGCTTCAGCCATAGCCTTCAGATTATCAATATAATCTTCTGCTAATGGGTCTATTGCTGTAACCCTGCCTCCAATTGAATTAGCAATTGTTTTTGCTGTTGAAACAGGAAATTGTTTTTGAACAAAAATAATCTTAATCCCATCTGCTCGACAATTCCTTATTAGTTCCCCAAGTTGTCGCGGAGCTGGTTCTTTGCCTTCTATTTCAACAGCTTTTTGAATCATACCGTATCTGGCAGCAAAATAGCCAAAAGCGGGATGAAAAACCAGCATTGTTTTTCCCTTAAATGGAAGAAGTTTTTGAGAAAGCTCTGTATCAAGCTTGGTCATATCAGCTTTTATACTTTCTAAATTCAATTTAACAGATTCAGAAAGTTCAGGTTTTGAAGCAATAATTGCCTTTGCCATATTATCAGCCATAACAGAAGCTTTTATAGGATCAAGCCAAAAATGCGGATCTAATCCCATATCATGATGATGAACTTCTTCGTGCTGATGTTCGTGTGATTCATCATGGTGATGATGACCTTCCATCTTGATTTTTTCAATACTTTCGTCAGAAGATTTTATAATCAAGTTTGGACAAAGTTTTTTTAAGCGCTCAATAATTACTTTTTCGAAAGGAATACCTATTGTAAAAAAGATATTAGCTCTTGAAAGCCTGCTCATTTGCTGAGGAAGAGGTTCATAAGTATGGGGAGACATCCCTGGACCAATAAGTACATCCACAATGGCGTTATCTCCCAAAAGTCTTTCTGCAAAATATTTTTGCGGAAGAATGCTTACAAAGACCTTTAGTTTTTCGTTTTCTGCAAGCAGCAGTGAAGAACTAACAACAAGCAAGAATACTACTGCAATTAAGAGTTTTAATGTTAACCTTTTCATAATCAATAAAAACCAGTTATTTTTTTCGGGATAAGTATACAAATAAAAATCTTAGTTGTCCACCAACTAAGATTTTCTGATTATTATTATATCACTTTAGTCAAATATGGCTCTAATAGCGTCTCTAAGAGTTCTAACCCGAACAATTCCCTTTTCTTCGTTTAAATCGGTTCCTTCCGCAACTATAAAGCGTTTGAAACCAAATCTTTTTCCTTCGGAAATTCTTCGGTTTATCTGAGCAACAGGCCTTATTTCGCCCGCTAAAGTTATTTCTCCTATAGGCATAATATCAGCAGGAACAGGCCTATCGTGGAAGCTTGCTACCAATGCGGCCGCCAAAGCCAAATCTCCGCCAGGTTCACTAAGTTTCATTCCGCCTGCTACGTTTGTAAAAACATCGCGATTGTAGAATTTCATGCCGGCATGTTTTTCTAAAACAGCTAAAATAAGACTTAATTTATTAAAATCTACACCAGCAACAACTCGTCTAGGAACCTCCAGAAAAGACTGAGTAACAAGAGCCTGAAGTTCGGTGAGAATACACCTGGAACCCTGCATTACCGGCGCGATAATAACTCCTGATGTTTCTGAACGATTCTGGCTTACAAATAAATCAGAGGGATTAACAACCGGCGACAGGCCTTTTTCCGTCATATTAAACACAGCAACCTCACCGGTAGCACCATAGCGGTTCTTAAACACGCGCAATATTCTGAAATTAGAATTTACTTCGCCTTCAAAATAAAGAACTGTATCAACTATATGTTCTAATATTTTAGGGCCTGCAATAGAACCTTCTTTGGTAACGTGACCAACAATAAACACGGGTAAACCGCGGTCTTTACCATATTTTGTTATTATTGCCGCGCACTCTCTGATTTGGGAAACAGACCCGGGTGTTGCATCTAACTGAGGAGTATAAACTGTTTGGATAGAGTCTATTACAAGCATTCTAGGTAAATATGACGCTAGACCATTTAAAGCAGAATCCAGGTTTTGCTCAGCAACAAGTATAATATCATTCCCATTGCCAATACGAAGTCTTTCGGCTCTTAGCTTGATTTGTGTCGCGGATTCTTCACCGGAAACATAAGCAACTGGTTTTATATTAACACCTAACCTAGAAATTAACTGCAGCATAAAAGTAGATTTGCCCACACCAGGCTCACCACCAATCAGAGTAATGCCACCCGGAACCAGACCTCCGCCAATAAGCTCGTCAAAAACATCTATCCCGGTAGGCCATCTTTTGGTATGTTCAACAGCAATATCATCAAGAGTCTGTATAACAGACATACTGCCAGTTGTTTGAACAGGCATCCGTTTCTGGGCCGGCTGCTCGACTTCTAATTCCAAAGTATTCCATTCACCGCATCCGGAACACTGCCCCTGCCATTTAGGGAAACTTTGACCGCATTTCTGACAAACATATTTACTTTTCTGCTTAGCCATGTTTTTTTCCTGTCTAATATTTTTACTTTGGTAGAAAAATAACAAAAACCTTTTTGTTACCGGATTAGAATGAATCTTTAGGCTTTATTTTTTTGGGGTATTTCTTCTTTATTTGTACAATAGGTTCTTGTTCCGGAATTGGACAGCGAGGGAATTGATTAGGTATGTACATTCCTTTGAAAATCTGTATTCGCCCATTTCCTGTATCTAACACATATAAATCGCCATTTGGTCCGAAACGAACATCATGAGGTTTTATAAATTTGCCGTTTTCGGTACCAAAACCGCCAATAATCTGCCTTAAAACTCTATTTTCATCAAGAACAATTACCTTGTGGTTACCTGTATCTGCAATAGCCATCCAACCATTTTTAGCCACATCGAAACTATTTGGGTAACGCATTTCATATTGTTCCCACTTAATAATTTCTTCTTTTTTCTGCATATTGTTTTCAAAAACAAGAATTCGATGGTTGCCATTGTCTGCAACATAAATATCGCCGTTCTGGTCTACCCATACGCGTGTAAGATTCTTAAACTGTTTATAATCCCTTCCACTCATATGATGCATATGCCCTAAGCGCTTAGAAGGCTTTAAATCTGTATCGAAAATCTGAATGCGATTTCCTTGAACCCTGAATTTCTGACCCCAATCTAAGGGAAAATCTCTAAGATAGTTTCCTCGCGGCTCTGCGACATATATTCTACCAGCACAATCAGTGTCAACACTTAATGGATGATGAAAATAACCGTCTTTCCAGCCTTCTTGTCCTAGAATAAATTTAACTTCTCCATTTAGCTTCAAAGCTTTTATTCTGTGATTTCCTGTATCGCAAACAAGCATTGTTGTCAGATCCAGCCATCCTATACCAACAGGCAGATTAAAATGATCCATCGGAATACTCTCAGCTGGTCTGATTCTGCTTTGCCCATGCTGATAGGCTCTTCCGTATAAATAATTAGGATCAGGATATCTGCTGCTTAAATAATCATCTTCACGATACAAATCATTGGAGTCACCAGGCAAAACGCGATTATCCCAGGGCCACAAATCCCCATATATCATTTCTAATCTTAATGGAATAGTAGCTACGGGACTCGGATCAACAGAATAGACTTTAACTCTGTTGTTATGAGTATCAGTTACTGCCAGCATTTCTCCATCAGGTGAAAAACACATTCCCTCTGGGTTAAAAAGATTGAATTCGCCTTTTCCTGTTTTGCAGATAGAGACAAAAAATTTGTATTCATGACCTGTATCATCTGCCTTAGATACTGATGATACAGATATAAACAAGCAAATAATAATAAATATTAGTTTTTGGAACAAATTCTGATTCATATTGGGCTATTATAATTTAAACAAAAACCGAAAACAATATCCTTGAATAATAAACTGAAATTATATGATTTATAGATTATTACTAGCAAAAATCATTGTACAAAAAATTTAAAAAGATATTGACATTTAATAAGAAATAAGATATTATAAATTTCACACCCGCCGGGATGGCGGAATTGGCAGACGCACCGGACTTAAAATCCGGTGGGCTATAAACCCGTGCCGGTTCAAGCCCGGCTCTCGGCAGTGTCTTTATCGCGGGGTGGAGCAGTGGCAGCTCGTCGGGCTCATAACCCGGAGGTCGTAGGTTCGAATCCTTCCCCCGCAACCCGCGTGGCAAGGTAGCTCAGTTGGTCAGAGCACACGGTTCATACCCGTGCGGTCGAAGGTTCAAATCCATCCCTTGCTATTGAATTAAGGTCTAACCAAGACCAAAAAATTTTAAAAAGCCGCTTACAAAGCGGCTTTTTTGTTACCCAATATACCTGTTGGATTACCCTAAATTACCTTGGATTTACAAAAAAATTGGGGAGTGATATTGTGGAGACAGCTAAAATTTAGTTTCAGAGGTTCCCAATTTTATGCTGTCTGCCAGTCAGGTAAAGAGTTTGAAGCATAAAGGTAATAGCAAATATAACAAATATTTTGTTTCTTCAGCCAGTCTATCAGTGACCCGAAATCACTCTTGAATAGTTTTACTTGTTCATCTGGCAGGTTAGATAAATCTATCAGGTTAATCTTACTAATTATTAGTAATTAGCAAAGAGTAATGAGTAATTATTGATTTTTCATCGTTTTTGTTATAGAAGTTAGAAGCTTTAATAATTCTTCATTGTCGTTTTTTATACTGTCGAATTCAAAATCATTTATATAATCACTCTCATAAAGAAGTTCTAACCAATATT
>JAFXRA010000200.1 GCA_017526725.1 Candidatus Rifleibacteriota bacterium | reverse complement strand
GTATGCTTGGGAAGCAGTTTAGTTGCAGATTTATTTAAAGCTAATTCAGTAATGTATTCACTTGGCTCAATAATTCTTAATTCATTGACTTTTCCTGAATTAATCCATGGAATTGTACCATTTTCCCAAAAATCTTTTCTTTTTCTTGAAGGAGTTCCTCCTAAAACAGTCTTAAATAGTTTTCCAATCCTTTCGTTTATCCATCCCTCTGGTACTCCATCAACTATCTTTGTATTCTCATGTCCAGGGAAGTTCAGTTTTACAAACCATTCTTTGTACAGTTTCTGTGCGGCTTCTTCCAAAAGTTTTATCTGCTTGTGATTGTTTTCAATCAAATCATCATAAGCCGACAAGATTCCTGCAATTTTCTTTTGTGTTTCAAGTGTCGGAAGAGATACTGGAAGATTATTAATAATTGGAATATTAACATGTGCAACTGTAGCGCCTGTGGCCCTTCCAAGTAATTCATTTTGTTGTTTTGGAGCTAAAAGATAATATACAAGATATTCTGGATTAACCTTTTCTGGATTTGGTCTGATTAAAACTGTTCGCTGCCCTAACGCCAAAGGTTCCATATTTTCTTTTATTATTGCTACATTACCAGCAGGGGCTTCTCTTGCAAGAATTAAATCATTTACAGTTGGTGTTATTCTTGCACATCTTTTTTTATATGCTTCTTCAGAAATGCGATGTATACCTTCAAGATTAAAACGTCCTTTTCCAATATTAGGTGTACGTATTAAAGCATATCCAGAACCTTCATCTGGTGCAGTTGAATGAGGACAATCTACAATATTTAAACATACTTCATTTAATTTCATTATTTCCCTTTTAGTTCTAAATACTTTTTCTTCCATGCACGAGAAGGTTTTTTACAAATATGGTCTTCAGAAGCAAATGCACAAACATTTTGTAAATAATTATTGGCGCAAATATTCGGATTGTTCGCTCGACAACCAAAAGTCTGTTCTTCTGTATCTAATTCATGTAAAGGTGCAGTTAATGGTATCTTCAATTCTTTTTCAGTCATTTATTTTCCTTCTGTTAGAAGTTTTCTGTCTTCAACATTTTCTAGAACCTTCATCTGCTGGATTGCGATTTTGTTCAGTTTTTCCAATCGTTCGTTTTGTGGAAGTCCATCATCTATAAATACAGCATTCAGATTTTCCATATTGCTAAGACAAATCAGCTGATTTATTGTCGCATAATCGCGAATGTTTCCTTTTAACTCTGAATTAGCTTCACGCCATTGTTTTGCGGTAATACCAAACATTGCAACATTGAGCATATCTGCTTCGTCTGCATAAACAAAAGATTTTTGAGCAGGAGTTAGTTCTGGCGGTATAAGATTTTGTTTTATAGCATCTGTGTGAATACGATAATTAATTTTTGCAAGTTCTCGTTTGGCACTCCAACCAAGTTGCTTCTGCTCTTCTTCTTTAAGACGCTGGAATTCTTTTATGAAATACAATTCAAACTCTACAGAAATCCAGCTTGCAAACTTAAAAGCAATATCTTTATGAGCAAATGTTCCACCATAACGGCCACTTTTTACAATCAGACCTTTTGCATTTGTATGTTCAATCCATTTTGTAGGAGACATTGTAAATGCATTAAGTCCGGCTTGTTTTCTAAACCCCTCGAATTCGAGGGGTTTAAAATCTGGATTATATAGAGTTTCCCAAATACCAAGATATTCTATTGTGTTTCTGTTTCTCAGCCAGTTTCCTATAGTGGTATTCGGCTCATCTGATTTGAATTTGGCAATATCTGTAATGCTAATATAATCTGTTTCGTCATATTTCATTACAGAAATACTTGTTTCTTTTACATTAACCTTCTGCATATTATGCCTCCAATCCAAGTTCTTTAAGATTTGCATTTATTGTTGCCATTAAATCATTGCTTTCTTTCTGAAGCGTATTTAGTTCTGCGTGAATTTCTTTCATGCGGTCTTCAAAGTTTTCGTCATCTTCCTGAACTTCGGCAACACCAACATAAGCTCCTGGTGTAAGAGAATAATTCTTTTCTGCAATTTCTGCACGTGTAGCAATCTTACAAAGACCTGCAATATCGGAATATTTACCTTCGCCAAACTTTTCAGAAAGCCAGAGGGCATCGTTTGCAACATCAAGTACTTCTTCAATATCAGAAAGTAATCCTTCAAGACCTTGAATTACATTCTTTTTATCACGTTTTGCCTGATTTGCAGTTTTCTTATCTCCGGCTTTATTGGCGGCTTCTATTTTTTTATCAAATTCAATTTCGTGCTGTTTCTGTTCTTTCTTAATGTTTTCAATTTCATCTTGAATTGCTTTGTGAACGGCTGTGAAATCTTTTTCATCTTTGCAAACTTCAAGCGTTTCTTTCATTTTGCGCTCGATGAAAGTGTTTGCAATATCATGAAAGTAATTGCAATAATCATTTATTACTGCTTTATATTTTTCCTTTTCACCCCGATAAAGATGAACAATGCTGGTAAGATTTTTAATCTGCCATTTTGTCCATTCGTTTAAATTGCGGTCTACAACTGTAAAATAATTACGGGCATCTATAAAAAGCACCTTGTTTTTAAGTTCATCCTTTTTGCCTTTATCAAAGAACCAGAGGGTACAAGGAAGACTAAGCGTATAGAAAAAGTTATTTCCAACGCTGAGGATCACATCAACATCTCCAGTTTCTATAAGCTTCTGGCGGATATCTCGGTCTGCATGCTGGCTGTCTGTTGCAGAGGAAGCCATAACAAAACCTGCACGACCGGTTTCATTCAGATATGAATAGAAATAACTTATCCAAAGATAGTTAGCGTTTCCTATTTCTTTTGTCTTTT
Organism: Candidatus Rifleibacteriota bacterium; assembly: GCA_017526725.1. The sequence goes on along the minus strand of JAFXRA010000200.1, from coordinate 120 downwards.
CATTATAGCCAGGAAGTCCGAATGGAAGACGGCCTGCATTAAGAGCGGCTTCGTATTTAACTTTGTTTACATTAAATGGTGGATTAGCCATTACATAATCGCATTTACCTTCCAGCTTGT
>JAFXRA010000199.1 GCA_017526725.1 Candidatus Rifleibacteriota bacterium | reverse complement strand
GTCTCTGAAAGTTCTTGTTTTTATCAAACCTGAGCCTGGAGGTAAAAGACCTTTAATACTATAGATACGGGTAACATCTATTGCTTCATTAAAATCAAGCTGCGGCATTATGGTTGGTAATGCTCTTGCCAGCATTGTTTTTCCCGAACCTGGAGGGCCGCAGAATATTATATTATGACCTCCGCTTGCGGCTATTTCCAAAGCTCTTCTGGCAAAATTCTGGCCTTTTATGTTAGACATATCATTAGATACTATTTCTTTACTGATTATATCTTCTTCAGGAGGCGGCAGTTTTGAAATGTCGGTAGGAACCAAAGGCTTATCAGATTTGAAATTTTCAATCATTTCTTTGAGATTATTAAAGCCAATGACTTCAAAATTAGGTATTACTGTTGCTTCTCTAACATTTTCCATTGGAAGAACTATGCCTTTATAGCCTTTCTTTACGGCCATAAGAGCAATAGGCAGTACACCTCTTGTGTGTCGTAAGTCTCCGTTTAAGCTTAACTCTCCTATGAAAACGTATTTTGAGGTTAGGTTAGAGGGAATAACTTCTGTGGCTGAAAGCATGGATGTTACTATAGCAAGGTCCAGACCAGAGCCTTCCTTGCGTAAATCTGCGGGAGCTAGGTTTACAACGAGTTTTATTGATGGGAAAGATACGTTGGAATTTTTTAAAGCCGTTCTTATTCTTAGCTTGGATTCAGTAACAGAAGTGTCGGCTAAGCCTACTAACTCGAATTTGGGGATTCCACCAGATAAATCTGTTTCTACTGATACTTCTAAGGCTTCAAAGCCAGAAATAATGGCTGATGCAATTTTTGAAAACATAATGTAATTTCCTTTTTCATAGAATTAGGAAATCTAAAAATGTAGTCTTTAAATTTCCTATATAGTAATCATTTGAAAAAGGAAAAATGGACAAAATAATTAAAAAAAAATCACCGTTTGTGATGATTTTCACAAACGGTGATTAGAGTTTTAATTGTTATTATTTGAAAGTTTTGTAAAAGTTAGAAACCGGCTGCCAGAGCAAGCTTTATAGAATCTAATCTTATTTCTTTTGTGTCGGCTCTTGATAGAAGAATAACAGGGCACTTCGCTCCGATAATCATTCCGCCTGCTCTTGTATTGCCATAGTAGAGAATGCTTTTCCCTAAAATATTGCCTGTATCTATATCTGCACAGACCATAATGTCTGCGTTTCCTTCAAATTTCTTTTGGATATGTTTTATTTTGGCGGCCTCTTCTGAAATAACATTGTCTAGTCCAAAGGGGCCGTCAACAATACAGTCATCACCAAAGAATCCCTGATCACTCATCTTGGATAGAACTGCAGCGTCAAGGCTGCTTTGGATTTTAGTATTTACTAGTTCGGCTGCTGAGAGAATTCCAACTTTAACAGGGGTGCAGCCAAACTTTTTGGCTATTTTGCAGGCATTTTTAATTATTTCGATTTTGTTTTCAAGAGTGGGTGCAGGAATCATGCCTCCGTCTGTAAGAAATCTTAATTTGCCGTCATGTTCGTAAACAAGAGTATGTGAAAGAACGCTTGAATCTTTGATGCCGGTTTCTGAATTCAAAACAGCTTTAAGAAGAATGGGAGTAGAAATATTGCCTTTCATCAGTGCTTTGGCTTTGCCTAATCTAACTAGTTCAACTGTTTTAAAAGCAGCTTCTTCAGGCGTTTTGGCATCAATCATTTCTGGCTTAAAATCAGGAGCAATTTTATCTATGAATTGCTGCATTACTTCTATATTGCCAACAAAAATACAGTTTACAAAACCAAGCTTTGAAGCTTCGTAAGCAGCAGTTATGCTGTCTACTTCTTCTGGCATACAGATTGCCAAAGAAACTTTTTTACTCCCTAATAAGTGGTCTATATCTGCAAAATTCATTTTAATTATCCTTATATTTTAACTGTCTTTGTGAACTTAAATCTCTTCTAGCTTAGAGCTCATTTATAATCTTTGGCTATTGCCGGATTTTTAATGGCTTTGTAAGCGTGTTTGGCTAAGGCTAACAGTTCGTTCTGCCCTGGTCTTACTTTGACTGGTGCTATCCAGGAAACTCTTTCTGTTACCCAGTTAACAACATTTTTATCATAAGCTATTCCACCAGTAAGAATAATAGCGTCAACTTTACCTTTTAAAGCTGCTGCCATAGCGCCGATCCATTTAGAAATCTGATATGCCATGGCTTCAAGAATGAGTCTGGCTTTTTCATCGCCTTCTTCGATTCTTTTGCTGATTTCACGGCAGTCGCCTGTGCCGAGATGTTCCATCAGACCGCCATTCTGGTTTAGTCTTTTCCTTAGTGTTTTATAATCATATTTGCCTGAGAAACAGAGTTTCATTAAACCTTGAAGAGGTAGACTTCCAGCACGGGCAGGAGTCATAGGACCTTCATCGTTGGTGTTGTTTCCATCTATCATTTTGCCTTTTTCCAGCGGGCAGATAGTGAAACCGCCGCCAAGATGGGCTACTACATAGTTAACTTCATCCAGTTTTTTTCCATCGGCTTCTGCAACTTCTTCAGCCACAGATTTTACATTAAGATGATGATTCAAAGAAATTCTTGGGCAGTCAGGGCAGCCGCTGATTTTTGCCAAATCAATGTATTCATCGCATGAAACAGGGTCTGCTATGAATGCAGGCATTCCTGTTGCTTCTGAAATCTTATAGGCTATAAGGCCGCCGAGAAGCGAAACGTGATCTGTAGCCATGTGGTTAACTAAATCATCAAGAAGTTGGCTGTTTACTTTATAAATGCCTCCAACCATCGGTTTAATAGGGCCGCCGCGACCTATAGCAGCACTGAAATCCTGAGATTTGTAGCCAGCTTTCTTCAATACTTCCACAACGGAATTGTATCTTAAATCTAACTGATCAATACTGGTTTTATAGTCTTTTAATTCTTCTAATGTGTAATTGATTTCGTCTTCATATTGAATTTCAAGACCTTTGAAAACAGCTATTTTAGTAGTTAAAGAGCCTGGGTTGATAACAAGTATTAAAGGGTCATCAGCATTTTTCATTTTATTATCCTTCAGCAATGATTGCCATGGAATGTTTGAGCTGGCTATTCGGTCAGCAGGACATATATCGTTTAATGGAAGCTGGGTTGGGATAAACCAGCCTGTTTCTGAATTCTCTTTAAGTTTAATAAGGTTTTCTTCAACAGGTTCTGCAAGTTTACAATTAACAAAGTGCAGTCTAATTGTTTTGTCTGGATAAGTGTGTTCAAGAACGAGTAAGGTTTTTATAGGGATAACATCAATGTTCAGTTCTTCTTTTAATTCTCTCTGAACAGCAGATTCGGCAGATTCATCTTTTTCAAGCTTACCGCCAGGAAATTCCCATAGATTGTCTAGATAACTGCCATGTCTTTTAGCCATTAAGACTTTCTTGTCATTTATTAATACTGCTGCTGCAACATTTATCGGTATATCAGACTTCATTTATAATTCCTCGTTTTCTATTATATTTCTTCAACTCTTCAACTCCTCTATCTTCCATCTTACCTCAATACACTTTCAAAAGAATACCCTTTAAATAGGGCCCTTCGCTGTGAGCAAGCGCTGTTGGGTGGTCATATGTGTGAAAGGTTTCTTTAACAATAATGGCACGGCGGCCGGAAGCAGTAATACCATCTTTTACAGCATTTAAAAAGTCTTGTCTTGAAACTTGACTAGTGCATGAGGCAGTATATAGATAACCGCCTTCTTTAACAGCTTTGACTCCGGCTAGATTTAACTTTTTGTATGCTCTGACTGCTTTATCATGATCCTTTTTATTCTTGGCCATTGATGGCGGATCTAAGACAACAATATCAAAGCTTTTTTCTTTACATTTAGTCAGATAATCATACATATCAGAAACCACAAGCTTGTGATTAGTATTAAAAAATCCGTTTAAGCGAAGATTAGCTTCAGCTTCTTCCAAAGCTGGTTTTGCTATGTCTACTGTGACAGAGTTTTTGCAACCGCCGGCAATAGCAGCTACTGTAAAAGCTCCCGTATAACCACAAATATTCAAAAGGCTTTTCCCTTTAGAAATACTGCGAATAAGATGACGATTTTCACGCTGATCTAAGAAGAAACCGGTTTTTTGCCCGTTAACCAGATCGGTTGTAAATTTTAACCCATTTTCTTTAAACTCTATTTTTTCTGGAAGATTTTTGCCGAAAACAAGCTTTGCAGAATTGGTTTTGGCCAATCTGATTTCGTTTCGCTGGTATATCCATTTAACATTTTGAAGAGATTCTCTAAGGGCTTTAATTATGCAGTCTATATATGGAAGTAAGCCTAAAGAATATATTTGCAGGGAAACTGCACCGTTGTAATAGTCTGCAATCAGTCCTGGTAGGCCGTCACCTTCACCATTGATTACACGATAAGCGTTAGTTTTTTCTGGTTCGTTAAATATTTCTTTTCTGAAAGATGCAGCCTGCTTAACGAGTCTAGCAATAGCTTTTTCAAAGTTTTCGCCTTTATTGGTCGGGACCATGCGAACCAGTATTGTTGAATCAGTGTCAATGTAACCGCAGCCGATAAAAACATCTTTATGAGAGAAAACTTCTGCAATATCGCCAGTTTTAAGATTTTGCGGTACTTCTTTAAAAGCTTCTGCAAATGCCCAGGGGTGCCCTCTCAAAAGGGCAAATTCTTTGTCTTTTTTCAAACAAAGCTTATGTGTTTTCATATTCTTGTTCCCTTTATATAAGTAATATTATTCTAACATTATTTGTTGTTTTTATGTATAATTATATTGTTTAATAATAATAGAATTGGTTAAAAGATATAATAAACTGGTTTATTGGAGAAGGCCGCTATGAAGCACTTTTATAATATTAATAAAGGTTTTACTATTTGGGAATTATTAATTGTTATTGGGATTATCTTTATTTTAGCAGCTATGGCGGTTCCGAATCATCATGGGAGGAATAGTAGTTCTCGTCGTTTAAACTATTGCAGGTCAAATATTCGTGTTTTACAGGGAGCTATTGAAATGTACAACATGGATGTACCTACACCAATGATGATGACTGAAATAAATGATGAAAATCAGAAGATACTAATAAAAGGAAAGTATATAAAGTCAAAAGAACCTTTGGTTTGCCCAGAAACCTATCAAAAAGGCCATTATCTGAGTGAAGGTGATTTATCTAGTGAAGAAGGGGTTATGTATTGTACTTATCATGGAACCTTAGAAGGGATAAAGATTACCCCCGGAATGACTTATAGGGAATATAAAAGAGAAAAGGATAAAATAGAAGAAGAAAAAGAAAGAGAAAAAATAATGAAAGAACGGCAGGAACTTTTGGCAAAATACGCATCTACTGGAGGAATTATAGGCATTATTGCTTTTTTGATTGTTATTATTCCTCAAAAGAAGAGAAACAGGGCATGATAAAAGTGTTCTATTTCTAAAAAGAAAGGGGATAATATAAAAAGAAGCAAATAATATCTATTCGAGGCTATTTTGAGTTTTTGAAGAGGTTTTCTGCATTTCTAAAATATTTATATCAGAAACAATCTTTTGTGCTGGTTCATCATCTAGAATTGCCGCATAGATTTTCCCATCCATGAGTTCTTTAATTGATTCATCAGGAGTTTTATAACCCTCCGGTTTGATGTTTACAAAACCTGGGTTTTCTGGGGAACCATCTCCAACTACATATAGATTGCCGGTCGTTCCAATCTGATAGCCTATAGTTTCGTCTCTTAATGATTTGATAACTTTTTTTACGTCTTCAGCTGTTTTGCAATTGTCAAAATCAGTGTTTTTGCCATCTACAACAAGTTTTTGTGATGATTTATAATAACCTGTTGTAAAATCACATATTTCTTTGCGTTCATCGGTAACGGTAATGCCGGCCATTCCAATATCTGCTTTCCCGGCGGCAACTTCTGAAAGAATATTGTCAAAGTCTATGTTTCTTACTATCAGTTCTAGACCTCTGTAACTTGCATAAGCATTAGCAATTTCCAGGTCTATACCATACATTAAATTATCTTTTTCAATAAACTCAAAAGGTTCAAAAGGACAATTAGTCACTACGATGAGATTTTTATCTGTTTTGGCTACTTCAGCAGTAGTATATTTAACGCCTGTTTTAGAACCCTTGTTTTCTTTGTCTGTATATATAGCTACAATAGATTCAAAAACACCGCTTGTTTTCAAGTTTTCAATATATTGATTAAAGTTGTCTCTAAGTTTAGGATTCTTTTTGGATATAGCAAAAGCATATTCTTCGTTTGTTAATTTGATATCTATTAGTTTTAATCTTGTTTCGGGCTTCTGTTCTTTTTCACAGCAGCCGGTCAAAAATAAAATAAGCATAAAAACAGTAAAAATGCTTACTAATTTTAAGAAATGTTTTTGCATGTATCTTTGCCTAAATGAATTTTTAAAAATTATAAAACACTTTACACTTTTTGTCACTCGTTAGTTTTTACGATAAAAAAAGCCCGATATTATAATCGGGCTTTTGTAGAATTGCTTATTATATTTCTGCTTCTCCGGCAATTTCCTTTTCGCACTGTTCAACCAGTGTTTTAAGATTTTCTGTTTCCATGCCGGTAGGATTGGCATTAATAAAGCGGTGAGCTGCGTCAATTGCATCTCTGAATTGACGTTTGCGGGCGTAGATAATAGCTAGATTATAATAAACCTGAACGTATTTCGGGTCTACTTCAAGAACTTTCATATAGGCAGCAATAGCTTCATTAATGCGGCCTTTTTCAAATTCTTCAGTACCAATATTATAGAATGCAGCAGCGTCTGTTGGATTAAGTTCGATTGCTTTCTTCCACAATTCAATAGCCTGATCATACATGCCTTTGTTGTAGTAAGCAATACCAAGTTTGTTGCGAGCTTCTGAATCCTGAGGATTATACTTGATAACACGTTTCCAGATATCAATGGCTTTATCATACATTTCGCGGTTATGATAAGCTGTTGCAAGGTTAGAGAGAATATCAGAATCTTCAGGTTTGTATTTAAGAGCTTTTTCCCAATATTCAACTGCTTTATCGAAGAGTTCCATCTTGATGTAGGCAATACCAAGTTTATTGTAGAGTTCGCCGTTTTCCGGAGTGATTCTTATAGCATCTTCCCATTCTGTAATAGCTTGATCAAACATATTTTTCTGGAAGTATGCAATACCGAGGTTATTATGGGCGTCAACATCATTTGGAGCCAATTCAATAACTTTTCTCCAAGAGAGAATAGCATCGTCAAGAAGGCCTTTTTCGTCATAGGCATTACCAAGAACGAAATAAGTGTTAGGATTGTTGGGGTCTAAATCTACCGTCTTCTTCCAGTTTTCAATAGCGTTGTCGAGTTTACGTTTCTGGCGATAAGCGTGACCAAGTTTGAAATAAAGATCTGGGTCATTGGGATTGAGACTCTTGGCTTTTTCCCATTCAGTAAGGGCTTCATCAAATCTTTGCAGATTATAATAGGCGATACCAAGATTATGGTGAGCTTCAAAGTGGTCTGGATCTAATTCAATAGCTTTTTGCCACTGGAAGATTGCTTCCTGTGTCTTGTTAAGCTTTGAGTATGCAATACCCAATTTATGGTGAAGCTGTGGGTCGTCTGCAACATAAGAAATAGCTCTGTTCCAGAATTTTGCAGCTTCAAGATAGTCTTCAAGACCACAGTATGCATTACCTATTTTTTCGCAGATGTCAGCGTCTTCGCTTCGTTTTTCTCTGACAGCGTTCCAATAAGTAATAGCTTTTTGGAAATTGCCTGAATTGTATTGGGCAACACCTAAGTTAAAATGAGCTTCTACGTCGTTAGGATTAATTGAGATACATTTTTCCCAACTAGAAATTGCTTTTGGTAAGTCGTCTAGTTTGCCGTAGGCAGAACCTAGTTTGAAATAAACTTCTGAGCTTTCTGGAGTAATTTCTAGAATCTTCTGCCAGGTTTCTATTGCTTCACGATGCTGATTTAATTTGCTGTAGGCATTACCTAAGTTATTGTATATTTCAGGCTGTCTTGGATTGAGAGAAAGAGCCTTTTTCCATTCTTCGATAGCCTGCTGATACATTTCCAAACGGTAGAAAACAATAGCTAGATTGTTATGGGCTTCTGAGT
>JAFXRA010000198.1 GCA_017526725.1 Candidatus Rifleibacteriota bacterium | reverse complement strand
CCTGAGTCTGCTGTAGGCGCTTCAAGTTTGGGAATAGGCTTTGCAGATCCTGAGGTCAGCAAGGATAAGGAAAAATACAACGCTGGCAGTATTAAACATATTGATAATAATGATAGTACTTTAAATAAAAAGAATATATTGCCAAAACATAGAAATGCTGTTAAAAACTATTTTAATCAGCAAGAAAAATAGAAAAAATATGGGAGTCAGATATGGCTTTAAACAATGTAAAATTACCTGATAAAGCGGTAGTGGAAAAAGCTTCAAGAAATGTTGCAAGAGTTATGAGCGAGTTGAATCGCATTTTGGTTGGCAGACCAGAACTTCATAAATTAGTTGTAACAGGTATATTGAGCCAAGGCCATATTCTGCTAGAAGGTCTTCCTGGGGTTGGAAAAACAGCATTAATAAAAACTCTTGGTGAATTGTTTGGTTTAAAATTCAGCAGAGTTCAATTTACGCCTGATTTAATGCCAGGAGATATTCTTGGTTCACATATTCTTCAGCAGAGTGAAGATGGAAGCAGACAAATGACTTTCCAGCCAGGGCCTATTTTTACAAATATTTTACTTGCAGATGAAATCAATAGAGCTTCTCCTAAAACTCAGTCAGCTCTTTTGGAAGCAATGCAGGAAAGGTCCGTAACTCTTATGGGCACTACAAGAAAGCTTCCAAGTCCATTTTTTGTGTTAGCTTCACAAAACCCAATAGAACTAGAAGGAACCTATGCTTTACCAGAAGCTCAGTTAGACCGTTTCCTTTTTAAACTTGAAGTAAAAGGAGCAGATGTAAATACTTTAAAAACTATTATTTCTTCAAGACGCCGCGGTGAACCTCCCAAGACAGAATTTTGTTTTTCTGAGGCTGAATTAAAAGAACTATTTGATATTATGGAAGAAATATACCTGCCGAATGCTGTTGCAGATTATATTGCACGTCTAGTTTGTGCAACTTCTCCTTCAAATAGTTCTTCTTTAAAAGAAGTAAAAGACTTTGTTCAGTATGGAGCGTCTCCTAGAGCGGCAATAGCTGTTTCTGAAGCTGCTAGAGCTATTGCTTTAATTGAAGGAAGGCCAAGCGTTGGTTTTGAAGATGTAAAAAAAGTTTTCATTCCAGCTCTTAATCATAGAATTCTTTTGAATTACAAAGCGAGATTTGAATCTTTAACTTCTGAAATTCTGCTTCAAAAAATAATGGATAATATAAAAGAAGCTACTTTAGATTAATCTTGAAAGATTGGATAAATCGATGAGAATAAAGAATAGAAATATAGTATTATGGGTTTTATTATTAGTCTTTTGTTTCCCTCTTGTGTCTCTCTTTGCAGACGCAAAAGATAAAATATTTATTGAAGAACAGCCTTCTCTTTCATCAGGAAATGAAAGTGGGTATGATGTATACAATTACAGATTAGAAAATTTAACAAGTAATAAGCAGATAATAGATATTAGAATATATATAGACAATGAGTCACATTCTGACTTAGAAGTAACAAAACAGGTTGAGTTAGTCGGAAAAGAGAGTCGCAATGAGAAAGTCTTTTTCCCGGTCATGTATTCTGGTTATACCGGGGAAGTTCGTTTTTATCTTAATGGGAGCATAATAGAAACATTTAAACTAAAAAAGAAATATAGTTATAATAATAGACATGTTCTTTTGGACAAGAGTATTACTGCAAATGATGCTGATAAACTATTTAAAGACCCAGGCTTAGACTGGAGTGAAAGAGGAAATTATACTTTAAATTATTTTGAAAGCAATCTGGATATGATGGATAAAGACTGGATTGCTTATTACCAATATGTTGCTTTAATATTCTATGACCACACTTTCAAAGAAATGCCACCGGCTGTTAGGGAAGCTATAATGGAATATGTTAAAGCCGGTGGGAAGCTTATTATCTTGGGCGAAATAGATTCTCCTACTGATTTCTGGGGAGGAAGAACGGAAATTAGTAAAAACAGTTCTTCAGGGGTTAAAAGTATATCCTTTATTGGTATGGGCAAGTTATTGAAGTGTGATAAAGATTTGTTCAATCAAATTAAAAAAACTCCTCAATCTTCTTCAAGTTATGGTTATAGTTCATACAGCAGAAAAGAAGATAAAAAATCTGAAGTTAAGGAAATTACTTACGGAAAATATATTCCTAAAGATATTATGCGTGAGTTTAATCTCCAAAAATCAGGAAACCTTAATGATTTAAAAGTTGAAAGCTGTTTTAATGACGAATACAAGGCCATGACTTCGGTTAGTTTGCTGATTGTCCTTGTGTTCTTTTTCGCTCTTCTTCTAGGACCAGTAAATTTTTATTTCTTGAATCTATATAATAAGAGAATTCTTATATTTGTTTCTGTTCCTTTAATAGCAATAATTTGCTGTTCAATTATTTTTATATATTTTCTGTTGTTCGAATATGGAAGATTGGATGTTTACAGACAATCCTTTGTTATGCTTGACGAAAACACAAATACTTCTGTCGTTTTAGGCGGAGAATTAATAATATCCGGTAAGGCAATGAATGAACCTTTAAGTTTTCCTATAAATTCTATAATTGGAATTAATAGGGGCAGATATGGAAGAGGGTCTGCCTCACTGGTTAAAGGTATGAGATTGGATAAAGCTCAGAACTTAACTTATAATTGGATAAAAGCTAAGGAACCTTTTGTTTATTCTGTAATTTCTGTAAAACAAGACCGTTCAAGAGTTGAATTTAATAAGTCTGGCAGTGATTATGAAATATTGAATGGTTTAGGAGCTGATATCTCGATTATTTACTATAGAGAAAATTCTGATAGAGTATATCAGGGCTCGAATATAAAAGCTGGAAGTAAAGCAACTATTACTAAATCATCAAATAATTACTACATGAATTCATCTTCATTAGATTTGTATTCTATATTTAAAAATTATGATAAGCAGTCAGATTCTGCAGATTCATTTATTAGAAATTTGAGACCAGGCGAGTATATAGCTGTGCTGAAAAAGAATCCTTTCTTAAAACAGGATTTAGACCGTAAAGCTAATATTCGTGAAATGGGTTGTTTCGTTTATGGCAAGTCCAAGAAAGGGGTATCAAGATGAAACTAACAGTAAGACATCTAAGAAAACAATTTGCAAACTGTTTAGCAGTTGATGACCTTTCATTTAGTATAGAAACAGGAGAAATAACTGGATTTGTCGGTCCCAATGGTGCTGGTAAGACTACAACAATGAGAATTTTGTCTACAATAGAGCAATGCACCGGTGGCAGAGTTGAATTAGACGGTAAATCTATTCTGGAATACCCTGAACTAGCTCGTAAACATATTGGATACGTTCCCGACTCATTGCCATCTAACAGTGATATGACTGTTCATGAATACTTAGATTTCTTTGCAAGAGCTTATGGTTTGAAAACACCTCAAAGACAAGAAACTGTCAGCCAATTGGAAGAATTTACTAATCTTGTTGGAATTAAAGAAAAATACATAGATTCTTTATCTAAAGGTATGAAACAAAGAGTTTCTATTGCTAGAGCTTTAATTAGTAATCCTGATTTTATTCTTATGGATGAACCTGCTGCAGGGCTAGATCCTAGAGCTAGAATTGAACTTAGAGAACTCCTTAAAGTCCTTTGCGAACAGGGAAAAGGTATATTGATAAGTTCTCATATTCTGAGTGAACTTTCTGAAATCTGTACCGCTACTGTTATAATCGAAAAAGGCGAATTGCTTACTTCTGGCAAAATTGAAGAAGTTGTTAAGAAATCTTCTTCTAGTAAGAGAGTTATTCAGATAAAAACTTTAGAACATGATGAAATGCTCGGTAAAAAGCTTGTTTTGGAACCCTTAGTAGATAAGATTACATCTTATGGAAATATATTTGAATTTGAGTATGATGGTTCAGATGAACAGGCTGCTGAGCTCTTAGCTATGCTGATTAAAGAAAACTATCGTATTATTGCATTTGGATTCAAACAGCAGAATCTGGAATCAGTATTTATGAATATTACGAAGGGTGATGTACAGTAATTATGAATCCTACTATAGAAGCCTATATAACAAAATTTGATGATTGTTTAAATGCAATTTTAGTAAAAGAATTAAGACAGACTGTCAGAGGAAAATTCTTCTGGAGTATTTTTCTTATATACTTAGTTATTATTTGTCTAATTCTGTTTTTTTCGTTAAATGAAGCAAGCAGATATAACCTCTTTAATGGTGATTCTGTTGCTACTTTCTTGTTAGTTGCTTTATATTTTATAGCAGGATTACTAGTTCCGATTAAAATTGGCAAGAAAACCAGCTCAGAAATAGGTGACGCCACAAATGAACTGCTATACACTACAACGATGAGTTCTAAATCTATAGTCACAGGAAAATTCCTTTGCGGTTCAGTAATTATCGTGATGCTTTATTCTGCAATGGTTCCATTTTTATCTTTGACACTCTTTATGGGTGGTGTTGATTTAAGAATACTATTCTTTATGCTGCTTTATTCTTTTATGCTTTCTAATCTTGGGGTAATATGGCAGATTTATCTGGCTTTATGGGTAGGAAATACACCTGGTGAAACAAGCAGCACAGTAAATACTGTTATGGGAAGTATTTTCCATTTAGGCTTTTGGATAGGTTCTATAACATTTGCTAACAGTCTGATTTCTGATTATTCTTATCATTCAAAATCAACAAGTTTCTGGGTGGTATTCATAGTTTTTATATTGGCTTATATATTTATTGGCGGAATGCTTTTTGGTTCAACAATATCCAGACTTGAACCTGAAACATCAAATAGAATGTATAATACTAGATTCGCGGCATCTATTGTTTGGATAATTGGTACTATTGTTACTATATTTATCGATTTTGATGCATTAGCTGGGTGGACTGTATGTGTCTTTATAGTATTAATGATTCTTTCTTTAAATGTTTATTCTGAGCCGGATTATTATAGCCAGAGAATAATAGATGAAATTCCAGATTCAGCTTATAATAAATTCTGTAAATTCCCATTCTTTACTGGTGTGGCTAACGGTTTATCCTGGGTGGTTCTAGTTGCTGTTTTAACTAGTTGTGTTGCTATGATGGGAACTGTTATCCATTATAAACACTCAAGTGATTTTATGTCAGTTGTCACTGCATTGGTAATATTTACACTGCACGTTAATGCTCATGGGTTGATTGTAAATTTCTTACGCAATGTGATTGTGGGCGATGGAAAGAAAACAGGAATTGGTCAGATAGCATTTTTCTCTTTTATAGTTACAAATATTGTTACCACAGTTGTATTTAATACATTTTTGGGTTATAGTCGTGCCTCGGAAAGTATTATTGTTCTGATAAATCCATTCTTTTGCTTGTCTAGTCGTCATGATAGTTTGTTAGTAGGGCTTATAGGCGGAGGTTTATGGTTCGGTCTTGGAATATTGTGTAATATAAAGACTATTATTGGGCAGTTGAGTGCTTATTTCAATAAAGGTTACGATTGAGGCTAGCTGTTTATTTTGAATAAGGTAAAACAAAATGTTTTAAAATCAGCCGAAATATCTGGGCAAAGGTTTTGTCTTAATCTTTCGACCAGGTTTCTAGGGGCTCAGGGTGGAGGTAAGTTTGGTTCAAAAACCGGACAATCTCTTGAATTCGTAGAACATCGCGAATACCAGCCTGGTGATGATATTCGTCACATAGATTGGAGTGCTGTAGCTCGTTCTGATAAATTGGCCATAAAACTATTCAGGGAAGAAATAACCCCTCATTTGGATCTGCTTATTGATCTCTCGGCTTCTATGGAAATAAATGAAGAAAAGTTTGATGCTCTGACAGCTCTTACTGCGATTTTTATTAAGGCCTCTAATAATTCTGGTTTTACGAATGATTCATGGCTGATAAAAAAATTATGCAGCAAAGTTGAACCTGCTAATCTTCCAATCGAAAAATGGCCTGATTTTTATGCGGATTATAAAAATAATACAGGTAGAACTATCTTTGAGTATCCGCCAAAATTAAGAAGTGGTACTGTCAGGGTAGTCATAAGTGATTTGTTTTGGAATCAGGAACCTATGGGAATTCTTCAAAGATTATCCGATGGGGCTGCTGCTGTAATTGTTATACAATTGGTTTCAAAAGAAGATATAGAACCTAATATTTATGGAAATATGCGTGTAATTGATTCTGAATCGGGTGAAGCATTGGAATTAATTTGCGATGAGGCTTTAATCGCTGAATATAAGACTAATTTCGAACGTCATAGACAGTATTGGAAAGAATGCTGCACAAAATCAGGAGCAGTTTTTTCTTTTATTGAAGCTGAGGAGTTTTTAAAAGACTTTGTTCCTAATGATCTTATTAAAAATGAAGTTCTGGTTTTAGGTTACTGATATGCCAATATTTACAAATTCTTCTGCACTATGGGGAACCTTAATATTTCTGGGTTTAATTGCCATTTATATTTACAAAAGGCGTTCAAGAAATATTTTGGTTTCTTCTATAATGTTTTTTGCCAAATCTAAAAGTACTGCAGAAGGTGGGCAAAAAATACATAAACTACAAACTCCTTTGCTATTTTTTATTGAGTTATTGATTTTTTTGTTTATTATTCTTGCTATTGGTGACCCTATGAGTTTGCAGAGCGGACAACTTATTCCGGTTACTGTGGTTTTAGATGATTCTTTATCTATGACAGCAGGGGGTGAAGACTCTCCTCGGAATTTAAGCATAGATTATCTGGAAAAACATATATTTCCTAAATCTCTTTATCGCATAACTCTTATTAAATCTGGTGTTAAGTCCAGAATAATGGGAAGAAGAGATATGACTCCTGTTGAAGCTGATAATTTATTGAGAAACTGGACTTGTGACTCTAATACTTCAAATCTGATGGAATCTGTTTCTCAAGCTTTAGAGATGTTGGAAGACGACGGAATCGTTATAGTATTAACAGACCATCTCAATACACAACAAACATCAAATGCTGTAAAATGGGTTTCTTTTGGTAGACCATTGGATAATTTCGGTATCACTGGTGCAAATCGAATTTGTAACGGTAAAAGTGATAGATGCTTTTTTGAATTTACTAATTTTTCTAATTCTGCAAAAGAAATAGTTGCTGAAGTCATTGATTTAACAAGTGATGCGGTATTGGAAAAAGTATCTGGTTTAATCGGGCCGAAATCTTCTAGACGATTGATTTTAAAAGAAAGAAATCAAAATGCAGTATTGAAGGCTGTAATTAAAAATGATTCGGTTGCTTATGACAACGAAGCGGTTTTATTGCCGGTTAGACGAGAAAAATTAAATGTTAAACTAGTTTTTAATGATAAATATGTCGAGAATATAGTAAAAAAAGCTGTTTTGGCTACTGAACTTGCTAAAATCAGTTCCGATAAACCTCAAGTTATAATCAGCGATAGGTTGATAAAAGGAAACGATAATATTTTAACCCAATTGGTTATTCCTAATGCCACAGAAGCATTATTGCTGAATAAATATATTGCTGCTGATAAAGAGCACATTCTTACTTCTGATCTGCCTATTGAAAATGCTATATGGGCAGTTGATTCAAAGTTTAAAAGAAATGGCAAAACTTTGCTGGCTGCAGGTGATCTTCCTTTGCTTTGTGTTAACGAAGATTCTGATGTTTGGGCAACAGTCTATTTAAATTGCTGCTTATCTAAGTCAAATATATACCAGACAAATTTTTGGCCTATATTCTTCTATAATTTTATGGATTGGACTTTACAGCATCAAGAAGGGCCCGTTTATTATAATTATCGCTCTGGCAGCAGAATAGAAATCTGTGTCGATAATAATACTTCAAGTTTATTTATGCAGAATGAATTGGATAAAAGTGAACCCATAGAAAATATAGCGCGAAATAATAAAGTAACTTTTGCTGCGGCTAAACCAGGTATGTATGATGTTTTTAATAAAGATAAAAGCAAAAAATACAGAGTGTCAGTTAATCTATGTTCTAACGAAGAGTCAGATTTGAGCGAAGCTGTCAGCAGCAAGGAGTTGCCGCAAATTATAACTAATGACACTATGTTTCATTTTGAAAGTGTGAAATGGTGGTTCATTTTAATCGCTTTTGTTTTGCTTCTAGTACATCAATGGCTAATTTCTAAGAGGAGGTCCGGTTATGCTTTCTGAACCTCACTGGTTGCTTTTACTTATTCCTTTGCTTTTTTTAGTTTATTTCTTTAAACCTGAATCTAAAATTATTCTAAATCTTAGAATATTATTAATTATTGTTATTTGTCTGGCTTTAAGTAGTCCGATTATGAAAATTAGCGGAAAAGAAGGCGTTGTCGTCGTTGTAGCAGACAGAAGTGCTTCTATGCCTGATGGAGTTGATAAACGTATTCAAGAAACCACATCTATTCTGTTAGAAAATATGCCAATAAACAGCCGTTTGGCTTTAGTAAGTTTTACTGATAAAGCTAAAATAGAGTTCAGCCCTACAAAAAACGATGTGTCAGCTTTGTCTTCAACTCAAAATCTTGATGCCTCTAATATGGCTGATGGAATAGATCTGGCTCTAACAATGATACCTGACGCAGTGTCGGGAAGAATTATTCTTGTTTCTGACGGACTGTGGAATGGACAAGATCCTCAAAATGCTGTTGTTAATGCTGCAAATCGAAATATTCCCATTGATTATAGATATTTTGGCCGTGATATTATAAATGATTTGGCTATATCCTATTTTTATGTTCCTTCTCTATTAGAACCTGGAGAATCTTTTATAATAAGGGCAGGAGTTTCATCGCCTTTGGAACAGGATGCAAATATTGAACTTTTTGCTGGTGAAAATAGTCTTTTTAAAACCAAATATCATCTGAAATCTGGCTTTAATGAAATAAGCTTTAATATGAAAGCTCCACAAAGTTCAACAATAAAGTATATTTTTAAGGTTTCTGGCTCAGCAAATGATTCTCAACCTCAAAACAATATTGCGCAGGCTGTTGCTCTTGTAAAAGGCATAAAACCAGTATTGATAATCAGTGAAAATTCAAATTCTACAATGAGAGATTTTTTTGTCAATAATAAAATTCTTGTAAAAGAGAAAAAGCCAAAAGATTTTCATTGGACTATAGAAGATTTATCTGGTTTCTCAACAGTTGTTCTAGAGGATATCTCTGCTGACCAAATCGGGTTTAGCGGTATGCATAGCTTGTCTGCATGGGTTAAGCATATGGGCGGCGGTTTATTGATTACTGGCGGTAAACATTCATATGGCAGCGGCGGTTATCATAAATCCCCTTTGGATGAGGCTTTGCCTGTATCTATGGAGATGAGAAGCAAAATTCGCAAGATGAGTATTGCTATAGCTGTTGTCCTTGACCGTTCAGGCAGTATGGGAATGACGGTTGGCGGCAGAACAAAAATGGATCTGGCCAATCTTGCTGCGGCTTCCTCTCTTGATTTGCTGATGGATGATGATGAATTCGGAGTATTTGCTGTAGATACAACGCCTCATTTAATCGTTCCTTTACAGCGTGTTGAAAGTAAAGACAAATGGAGAAATGATGTTTTATCCATTCGCTCCCAAGGCGGTGGAATATATGTTTATGATGGCATAAATGCTGCCGTGGAAATGCTAAGGAAAGCCGAAAGCAAGACAAGGCATATTATTTTATTCGCTGATGCCTGTGATTCAGAAAAGCCTGGAACTTATTGGGAATTATTGGATGAGGCCGAAAGAGAAGGAATGACTTTAAGTGTAATCGGTCTGGGAAAAGAAACAGATTGTGATGGTGAACTACTGAAAAAAATAGCCGAAAGCGGTAGAGGTCGATGCTTTTTTAGTGATGAACCAGAAGATCTTCCAAGACTTTTTTCTCAAGATACTTTTATGGCTGTTAAAAATACTTTTATAGAAGAGTCTGTAAATATTCATTCAACAGGAGAATTAAGTACTTATATAGGTAGTAATATCAGTTTCAAGTCTTCTGTTGATGCTTATAATATTTGTTATACAAAACCCGAGGCTTCTCAGATTATCACCGCAGAATCAGAAGATGAAACACCTATTTTATCTGTCTGGCAGCATGGATTAGGAAAAGTTGCCTGTTATACAGGTGTTTTAAGTAAAGAAAAAGGCGGCAGTTTTTTAAAATCAGATTATGCAGCTAAAGTTTTCAGAGGGTTATATAAATGGTTAGCTTTTGACGATAGAGAAGCACTTGGCGAAATAACAGTAAGTCAGAAAATAGTTAATGGAAGATGGAAAGCTTATTTGAATCTAGATCCTGAAAGATTGAGAGATCCATTTAGCGATACCCCTGTTTTTGAAATACTTAGCAGCATGAATGGCAATCAGCCTAAAGCTATTACTAAAAAAGCTGTTTGGGAAAATGCTGACCAACTGTCAGTTTCTCATGACTTAAATGGCAATGAGGTTATAGCTCCATTACTTAAAATTAATGAAAAACAAAATTTAAGGCTGGCTCCAGCTTGTCAAATCTATTCGCCGGAATTTTTGCCTCAGAGCAATAGAAATGGGGCTTCTGAATTAAAACAAATAGCTAAAATAACAGGGGGAAGTGAGTTAATTGATTTAACTTCTGTTTGGGCCACAATGCCATTGGTTACTCAAGACCGAAATGTATCAAATTATTTATTTACTTTGGCTTTGTTGCTGTTCCTTCTTGAAATATCTGAAAGAAGAATGGCTCTTTTGACAATTATTTTTTCAAAACTTAGAAATCTTAAAAAACAAAAGAATAACGTGGCAAAACCAGTAGAAACAAATAAAGTTGAAATTCCGGATGGAAAAACTCTTTCTCAAGCGGTAGATTTACATATACTTAATGAGGAAAAAGGTGATAATATAGAAACAAATAAAACAACTGAATCGGCAAATCCAACTTTTATATCTGCTTTAAAACTTGCAAAGAAAAAAGCTGAAAAAAGAAATGGGTAAGAAATACTTTATAAAAAGGAAGAATAAATATGAATCTGCAACAAATTTTAGCTTCTGCAATGCAGAAAAATACTTCTGATATAATTCTGACAGCAGGCAGACCGCCTATGCTTCGTATCAACGGCAGTCTCACTCCGGATGGATCTAATCAGCTTAATGAAAATGATTTACATTCCTTAATCTATTCTATAATTAATGATGAACAGAAAAGTGATTTTGAAAAACATTCTGAACTGGATTTAGCAATAGAATTCCCGGATTCAGGCAGATTTCGCGTTAATGTTTTTATGCAGATGGGAAAGATTGGCGCAGCTTTAAGACCTATCATGAGCAGGATTCCAACATTGGAATCTTTGCTGCTGCCTCAGACTGCAGCAGATTTTTGTAATTTACCAAGCGGGCTAGTCTGTGTTACAGGACCAACAGGCAGTGGTAAATCAACTACTTTGGCTGCGATGATTGACTATATCAATACAAACAGAGCTTGCCATATTATTACTGTAGAAGACCCTATTGAGTTTGTTCATAATCATAAACTTTCTGTCGTAGAACAAAGAGAAGTCGGAAAAGATACAGAATCCTATACTGCAGCTTTGAAATATGTTCTCAGACAGTGTCCCGATGTTATTTTAATCGGTGAAATGAGAGACTTGGAAACTATTGCGGCTGCTATAACTATTGCAGAAACAGGTCATTTAGTTTTTGCCACTTTGCATACTCAATCTGCTGCCAAAACAGTAGACCGTATTATAGACGTTTTCCCGCCGTATCAGCAGCAACAGATTAAGGCTCAGTTGGCTTCCACACTTAAAGGTGTTATCTCTCAGATTCTTTTACCTAAACAGGATGGTTCTGGGCGTATAGCTGCACGAGAAATAATGGTGGTAAATCCGGCTATTTCTAATCTGATCCGTGAAGGAAAAGTATATCAAATTCCTACTGCAATTCAGACCGGCGGTGCCTTGGGAATGATTTCTATGGAAAACTCACTGCAAAAGCTCAAGAATGATGGAATTATTTCAGCCGAAGTTTTCCAATCTAAGGCTCGTTCAGGACTTGGGTCTCAAAATACAACTGCTTCATCACAGCCTGCTGCAACTAATTCAGGCGGAACTTACGGCTCTGGCTCTGCATACGGCTCAACTTATGGTGCTGCTTCTTCTACATATGGTGCTGGTTCAGCATACGGAATTAAATAGTATTAGCAGGTGTGAATTATGCAAATAACAGTTGATTTGATAAAGAGTCTGCAGCTTTTTTCCAAATTGAGTAAAGAGGATATTGCTGCAAGTTTGAATATATTTAAACTTGTTGAACCCGATGAGCCTAATTATGTAATTTTTGAGGAAGGCGACCCCGGCGATTCCCTGTTTATGATAATAAAAGGACAGGTTGAGATTATAAAACACATAGATGCAGAAGCAGGAACAAATAAAATTCTGGCTGTTCTGCCTACAGGTTCATTTTTCGGCGAAATGGCTCTTCTTACCGGAGAATCACGTTCCGCATCCGCTGTTATGAGGGGCGCAGACGGAAAACTAATCAAGATAGAACGCAATGACTTTATGAGTTTTATGGCTTCTACCCCAAAGGTTGCTTCTCAACTGCTGGGGTGCTTAGTCAGAAGTCTTTCAGACAGACTTAGAGATACCAGCACCGACGTTGTTACACTCTATGAAACTGGCCGTATTATAGGCCAGACAAACAATCCAAATGAAATCATTACTCAGGTTCTTGCCAGAATGATGAAGGTTACCAATGCTACTGCTGGCTTTGTAATGATGTGGAATGAAGTTGTAGAATGTTTCGAATGTATAGTAGGGCTTCCCGAAAAGCCTCCGGTGACTAGTTTAAGTGCTTTTTCAGCGTTGTCTAGATATTGGCAGAATTTAGACATTCCTGTAACCTCGACAATAGCAGATAACTTTGTTGACACAAGAGAGTTGGGCTTCAATCTTCCCTCTGTAATGTATACGCCTTTGATTGTAAACCAGCAGAATTCATCTTTTAATAATAATCAAATGAAGAATGTTGTAGGAATTGCTGTTTTGGTCAGCCCAGTTCCCAATGCTTTTTCACTGCAGCATCTCAATCTTTCAAAAAGCGTTGCCGACCAGGTTAGCCAGGCTATCGTCAATTCCAGACTTCTGATGGAAAAAGAAGCTCGACGTCAGCACGAACAGGTTTATGTAACTGCTGATCTTTGATTGTCTGATAATGGTTGTCTATTGCTTGTTAATCGTTAACTGGCAATAGACAATTGCTAACCTATAACTACCAACCAATATATTTTGATTTCTAGCTTTTATGTAGTATAATGCTAGAAATATCTTTCGTTAGGGGTTTGTAATGGCTTGGGGTACCAATCTTTTAAATGGCATATTGGGAGCATTGTTTGGTGATGATGCCCCAGACGGCAAAAAAAATGATGATGCCAAGTTTGGTTACAGCAGACCATGCGGTCATACGAGCAGTTCTAAGTTTCGTTATGACCCTTTAGGAGATGATATTCCTGAAGGACACTACGAAAGAGAATCTGAAAGTAGTCAAAAGCCTCAGCAAAATAGAGATGAAGATAACTTTAAGAAATCATCTCAGACCAGCTATTCTCAGAAGACCCAGAATAGACAAAATACTCAGCAGAGCAGTTATTCCCAACAGAACAGACAATCTCAACAGAGCAGGTATTCACAGCAAAATAATTATTCACAGCAAAAGAAGTCATATTATTCCTATGATGAAGTCCCCGATGATTATGATTATGATTCAAATGAAACTTTCTACGATGCTGATGATGATACCGGTGATCCTTACTACGGTAATTCTTCCGACTATTTGAGACAAAGTCAGGGATCGCAATCCAGCTACAGCTATTCCGATAAGACAAATCTGAAAAAAGATAAGAGCGCTAAAGCTAGTCAGGGATTTCGTAGACAGCATGCTACGAAAAGCAGACCCGGAGAAAAAGTTTATCCAACCCTTTCCAGTAAAAATTCCAGGTATGTTGCAAACGACAGAGCTTCTTTTACTTTTGGTGATCCTCACTTTTCAACCTATGACCACGGAGTCAGAGGTATTGCGTTTCCTTATTCATTAAAAGTCAAGAATCCTAGGAATAGAAGAATTGTTGTTTCTGGTAAATTCTGCTCTAAAAACGGTGCTTGGATAAAGAGCCTTGTTCCAGAAATGGCGGATATGTATGGGGATCTGGTTATAAATGAAAGCGTTTTCTGTATAGATGACACTTTTTGTGTTGATTCATATCTTTTCGTTCCCTATGGGGTTTTATCTTTAAAATTTACTCAGAAAATATACTTGAATATAGATGTTTTTGTTGATGGAGAAGGACCTCAGCATTTAATCCGCTACGTTTACGGCTTTGAATACTATATTTACGAAAATGACCCGCGTGAATCTGTTTATACATCGACTTCTTCTACATCTTCGTCATCAACATTCAGTAACAATAAGACTGGTCTTGATGAACTTATTGGGCTTGTAGCTCACGTTATTAAGGCTGATGGAGTTTGTGCTCCCCAGGAAGTAAGAGCAGTAATTGATTTCTTTAAGAAATTTCAAGATGTTGATAAGGATTACCTTAAAGACCGTCTGAAATTTAAACTTTCGAATCCTTCAAATTTGGAAAATGACTGTCAGGTTTTGAAAGAAGCTTTTAATACTCAGACACGTCTCGTTTTCCTTGGGTTATTCTTTAAAATAGCTGTTTCTGACGAATCTATTCCAAAAGTTGAATTAGATTTGATAGAAAGAATATCTGATCGTATGGGAATACCCAAATCCAGTTTCAGTGCGTTAAGTATGGATTTCTTACCTGCTTCCGATAAGATATGGCATATTTTTG
The DNA here is from genome assembly GCA_017526725.1 of Candidatus Rifleibacteriota bacterium. The sequence continues at coordinate 31,611 of JAFXRA010000198.1, read as the reverse complement.
GACTCACTTCAAAAGCTACAAAAGAACAATTGAAGAGCGCTTACAGAGTTAAATGCAAAGAATGTCACCCGGATCGCTTTGCTAATGCCTCTAAAGAAGAATATAAAAAAGCAGAAGAAAGATTCAAGGAACTTCAGGATATGTATAACTTCCTGCTGAGAAAATACTCTAATCTGTGATTAAGATATAAGTTAGAAGAGCGGAGAGCGGGGAGAGGGGAGAGGAAAACTGAGAGTTGAGACTGTCTTCGGACTTAACTTTGTCATTAAAAACAAAACATTAATTCTCTAATAAAAAATCAATGATATTTATAACTTTTATTCCTGAAATATCTGATTTGGGGTATTTATCGTAAGTTATAATAAACTTAGGATAATTATCTTTTACTGCAAGCAGTGATTTTATTTCTCGCTGCAGGGTAGAATCATTATCTATGTTTTTACATACTTGAAAATAAAAGGGTTCTGTATTTTTTAAAGCTATAAAATCTATTTCTAATGTGTTTATTTCACCGGTATAAACAGTATCGTATTTGCGTTTAAGCTCTAAATAAACTATATTTTCTAACAAGTTTGAAAAATCTTTAACAGAAAAGCCTATTTGAGAATGTCTAAGTCCTATATCAGAAGCATAGTATTTGCTGTTAATCTCCAAATGCTTTTTCCCTTTTAAATCATACCTTTTACATTGATAAAAAAGCTGGGCATCGGTTAACCCCTCTATATAAGCTAATATTGAGGGAACAGAAGATTTTATATGCTGATTTTTCAAAAAAGAATTGATGCTCAATGCTGTTGTTGAATTAGAAATGTTAGAATAAAAGAAATTGCATATATTTCTTAGCAACTCAACGTTACGTATATTTTTCCTTCTGACAATATCTTTTAAAACAATAGTATCGTGAATACTTCTTAAAAAAATAAAAGCAGAATCATCTTCCAGCTTTTCAAGTATTTTTAAACCAGGCATACCGCCATATTTAATGTAATTTTCAAAGAGTTTTTCTGTTGAAGTTATATTGGGGTAAAGCTCTTTATATTCCATAAAAGAAAAAGAGTAAACAGAAAAATCTATATATCTGCCAGTAAGTTTAGATGCTAACTCACTGGAAAACATAGAGGAATTGGAGCCTGTTATGGTAATATCGTATTTGTCTGGCTCTCCAGACCATGAGGCTATAGCTTTTTCAAAAGCTTCTATTTCTTGTATTTCATCTATGAATATGTAGGCTTTGCTTTTTTTATTTTTTATCTTTTTTGATACGTAATCATTCAATTCTTTGTAATTAGTAATAAAATCAAAATCTAAGGATTCTTTGTTTATGTATATAATGTTAGCTGGTTTTACGCCTTTTTCTTTTTGCAAATAATCTATTATCATTTTTATAAAGGTGCTTTTTCCAACACGTCTTAAGCCTGTTATTGCTTTTATAACAGGCTTTCCAATAAATGGTTTGATTTTATTTAAATAATAGTTTCTGAAAATCATAAATCTTAAAATATTTAAAGTATATTTAAAATATAATGAAAATTTTTAAAAATTTCAACTATAAAATTTAAGTTTTTGGTAGTTAGAGGTTGTCGCCTCTCTTGTTTTTATTGTAGTCATTGTAATTAAAATACCCTCTTTTTTAAAGACTTCCGCTCTACAAATTAAACTTTGTTTTAACAATTTGAACAACTCGAACAATTAGAACAACTAGAACTTTGCTTTATTCAATTTTCCACAGGCAACGGCAGTTGCCGTCCCACAACAAAGTGTCCCACAGAGAAGCGTAGCACACCGCCAAATTTCACTTGGCGAGGTTATAGCGTATGGGCTTTAGCCCTGAAAGCTATAAGGTTATTTTTAACCTTAACTTATTCTTCTATTTCACTTAAAAAATCAACAAACTTCAGTAATATCTTCTTTTGTTTAATAGGAAGAGCCAAAAGCTTTTTATCTTCTTTGCTAAGATTGGGATTATGGGAAAAATCTCCAATCAACTCGCCAACAGTCATATTTAGAGAATCTGCTAATGCTTCAAGATTTTTTAATGTTGGTGAAGATGAATCATTTAACCAATTAGAGACCGTATTTTGTGAAATATGTGCAAGTTTAGCTAACTCCATTTGAGTTAATTGCTTGCTTTTCATAATCTCTTTTAGTTTTTTCTGAAAATAAGCCATTCCACTTTTTTATCTGTCATTGCGAGCCATTGTTAGATGGCGTGGCAATTAATTTTGTTTAGTATTGAAATGTCATTTAAATAATTATAAATCTTCGATTTCACTCAAAAAATCAATATATTTTAGTAATATTTTCTTTTGTCTAGCAGTTAGTGCCAATAATTTCTTATCGTCTTCTGTTAAACTAGGTTTATAAGAAAAATCACCAATCAGTTCACCAACAGAGGTGTTAAGTGCTTTTGCAAGAGGTTCTATGCTACTTACTCTTGGAAGATTTTCCATTCTTAACCATTTAGAAACAGTCGTTTGAGAAGTATTAGCCATTTCAGCTATATCAACTTGTTTAAGATTTTTATCTTGCATTATCTGTAATAGTTTTTTCTGAAAATAGTTCATAGCACTTAAATTATAAAAATTGACTTTTCTTTAACTTAGCGGTTAAAATATAGTTGCCTAAATACGACAAAAGCTTCACATCCAAGTGAAGCTCTTTAAATATTTAGCAAACTGACAATTTAGAGGCGGTATTTCGCTGTAATTCTTGGTCGGAACGAAGCGAAATACCTTAACAAACGCAAGTGTTAAACACTAGTTTTGTTATGTACATATAATAACAGAATTTTGTGTTTTTTTCACCTGCAAAAATTCTTATTCAAAAATTGGTGTGGAGAAATAAGAGTAAGCAATTTAGTGTAAAAAAAGATCTGCCCCCAGTTTAGCTGGGGGAAGTGGTTCCGTAGGAACCGAAAGGGGTCTTCAATTGATTAAAAAAACTTTATTCCTGCTAACCCTCTAATCTCTTCTGAAACTCTCTTTTGTCAGAATTTGTCTAGACAAAGGAGAACTCTTCGTTGCCAACAATTTACGACAATATCGAAAAAGATTTTAATACAGGTTTAAAAACCCATGCGAAAAATGCTTTAAGACTAGATTATTGTGTCGGCTATTTTAATATAAGAGGTTGGAACCTAGTAGCTGATGAAATAGACAATCTTCAAGGTGAAGAAATAAAAGAAGGTAATACCCAACAGAAACGTTTTTGTCGTTTACTTTTGGGAATGTATAAAACACCCATAGAAATGATAGCAGACAACTATTCTGGTAACGAAGAAGAAATACCCGATAATAAACAAATTGAAGAATTACGCAAACAGCTTAAAGAAGAATTAAAAGAGCAACTTACCATAGGTTTTCCTACAACAGATGATGAAAATACTATAAAAAAACTGATTCAACAGCTAAAAAATGGCAAAGTAGTTGTGAAACTGTTTCTTAAGCATCTTTTACATGCAAAGCTTTATCTGTCTTATTCTAATAGTAATATTACTGCTACTACAGCTCTTTTAGGAAGTAGCAATTTCACTTTGGCAGGCTTGAAGCGACAAGGTGAACTAAATGTAGATATAGTAGAGCAAGATGCAGCAAAAAAGCTTTCTAAATGGTTTGATGAACGATGGAATGACAGATTTTGTATTGATTTTACAAAAGAAATAATAGAAATTTTAGAAGAATCCTGGGCAAGAGAAGAATCTATTAAGCCATACCATATTTATTTGAAAATGGCTTATCATCTATCTCAAGATGCAATTATCGGAATTAATTCTTTCAAACCCTCTGATATTTTTAAAACAAAATTACTAGATTTTCAGCAAAAAGCAGTCCAGATAGGCGCCCACAATCTTGAAAAACATGGCGGTTTAATCATAGGCGATGTAGTAGGTCTGGGAAAAACTATTACAGCAACTGCTTACAGCGGATTATATAACTGGCGAATTAAAAAGACGTGGTGTTGATAAAGTAGCTAAGGCCACTGGTGAAAATACAAATATTACGGACTTAGCCAAAAGATTCAGTCCTATTAGCAATGATTTTTATCTCGCAAATAGTGAACAAATAAGAGTTTTGGTTTCAACAGACGTTCTAAGCGAAGGTCAGAACCTTCAAGATGCTCATATAATCGTTAATTTCGACCTACCTTGGGCGATTATTCGATTAATTCAAAGAGCAGGTCGTGTTGACCGTCTTGGTCAGGCTTCAAGTCAAATATTCTGTTATTCATTTTTGCCTGAAGACGGAGTTGAAAAGATTATCAAGCTTAGAGATAAACTTAAGCACAGAATTAAAGAAAATGCTGAAGTAGTCGGTTCCGATGAAGTATTCTTTGATGGTGACCCTGTAAACATCGAAGACCTTTACAACGAAAAATCAGGAATATTAGATGAGCAAGACAGTGAAGAAGATGTAGACCTTTCTTCTTATGCTTATCAGATTTGGAAAAATGCAATCGACAAACAGCCAGAGCTGAAACAAATAATACCCAATATGTCTAACGTGGTCTTTTCATGCAAAAAAGCACCACAAAACATTAGTGAAAGTGTAATAGTCTACACTAAAACTCCACAAAACAACGATGTTTTAACTCAACTTGATACTAAAGGGAAAATTATAACACAGTCTCAGTTTACTATTTTGAAAACTGCTGAATGTGACCCAGAAGAGCCAGCTTTACCTCGATTTAGAAGACATCACGAACTCGTTAAAGAAGCAGTAAAAGTTGCCTCACAAGAAGAGTCTTCTACAGGTGGAAGTTTAGGAAGAAAGACAGGAATTAAATACCAGACTTATATGAAAGTATTGCGTTTCATCGAAGAAAACGAAGGAACACTATTTGTAACTCTAGATCACAAAAAAGCCTTAGATGAGATTTATAAGAACCCTCTTCGCGAATACGCAAAAGATGTGATTTCCAAGCAATTAAAATCTGGAATTTCAGACCATGATTTGGCTGATTTACTTGTTTCACTAAGAAACGATGGTAAGCTCTGCATTTTTGAAACAGAGAAGACTCATCATAAAAAACTCACTCAAATAATCTGTTCAATGGGGTTAATAAGCAAATGACTACAACTATTTCAAAACAAGAATTTGGTGAATATTTAAAAAATTTTGATTTTAAAAATCTATTTATTACATTAGGCTGGAATAAAGACAATACCAAACTCCCGCCTATAGAAGAAAACAACGAATTGTTCACATTCAATATAGAAGCTGAAAAGCAAGGTTTTTCTATTATTTCATGTCATTCAGAAAATGGAACTATTCCTTTATCTTTTTTAAGAAAAAAGATTGATAACAGAATCAAAGCTTTAAAGCATGAACATATCATAATTTTCTGTTCAGAAGAAAGTGGTGAACAGGTTTGGCTCTATAATTACAGAGTTGGCGATAAATATAAAGTTGCAGAAATAAAATACAATATAAATCAAGACCCTGAAAGAATTTACCAAAGAGCTTCTGGACTAATTTTTGAGTTAGATGAAGAAGATAATATAACTATTTCTGATGTTAAATTGCGAGTGAATGCAAACTTTGCTGTAAATTCAGAAAAAGTTACAAAAAAATTCTATGTTGAATTCAGCAAACAGCATACTAATTTTGTGAAGTTAATAGAAGGAATAAGTGATAACACTGAAAAAGAGTGGTATGCTTCAATCATGCTTAACAGGCTTATGTTTTGTTATTTTATTCAAAAACGCTCTTTTTTCAACAACGATAAAAATTATCTCAAAAACAAATTAGAACTGATTTCTAAGCAAAATGGAAGCAACCAGTTTTATTCATTTTATAAAAAATTTCTGACTACACTTTTTCATAAGGGTCTTGCTGAACCTTATTCAAAAAGAGATAAAGAAACTCAAGAATTGCTTGGAAACATTCCTTATTTAAACGGTGGTATTTTTGAAATTCACGAAATAGAGCAGAAATACAAATATATTCAAATTCCTGACAAGGCGTTTGATAATATTTTTAAGCTTTTTGACCAGTATGAATGGCACTTAGACACTCGTGAATGTGCTACAGGAAACGAAATATCTCCTGATGTGCTAGGCTACATCTTTGAAAAATATATCAACGACAGAGCTCAAATGGGAGCTTATTATACTCAGGAAGACATAACCGAGTATATTAGCCGAAGCAGTATTATTCCTTTTCTTTTTAATGCTGTTGAGAAAAGGCTACCTAATCTTTTTGCTGAAAATAGCGAAGTTTCTCAAATGCTTCGTAACTCTGGCGACAAGTATATTTTTGACGCCGTAAAAAAAGGTGCTGAACTTGATTTGCCTGATTATATAAAAGAAGGTATAGATACTTCAAAGCCAAATTTATTAGAAAGACGAAAACGTTGGAATGAGCCTACCAGCGAGGAGTTTGCACTTCCAACGGAAATATGGCGTGAAACAGTAAGCAGATTAGCTAGATATAAAGAAATCAAAAATAAAATCGCAAATAGTGAAATATCCTCTATTGAAGATTTTATAACTTATAATCTTGATATTTGCACCTTTGCCAAAGATTTGCTAGACCAAACCCAGTCACCGCAATTTATAGCTTATTTCTATCAGGAATTGAAAAAAATAACTGTATTAGACCCGACCTGTGGCTCTGGTGCTTTCCTTTTTGCTGCTTTGAATATTCTAGAAGATTTGTATGACAGTTGTTTGAGCAGAATGGAAGAATTTATCTCAAGCGGTATAAAAATAGAAGACAAGAACACAAGAAGACTTTTTGAAGATGAGCTTGAATGCTTAGAAAAACACGAAAACAAGCAATATTATATTTATAAATCTATTATTTTAAATAATCTTTATGGCGTTGATATAATGAAAGAAGCTACAGAAACAGCCAAATTAAGACTGTTTTTAAAGCTTATTTCTACTGCTGAACCTGATTATTATAAAGATAATCTTGGAATAGAGCCACTTCCAGATATAGATTTTAATATTCGTTGTGGTAATTCGTTAGTTGGTTTTGCTACAAAAGAAGAAATAAAGAAAGGTTTAGTAGCAAACTTTGATACTAATTTCCTTACAGCAGAAGTTTTTGAGAATATAAATAACTTGTCTTCTAAAACTCATAAATTTAAGGAAATGCAGATGAGTTTTGACACCAAAACTGAAGAACTTAAAGAACAAAAAAGAGTATTGATAGAAGCAAGAAATGAATTAAAAAGGAAATTAGATGAAACACTATTCAAAGCACAGCCTCAAAATAAAAACACTACTCCTTTCCACTGGTATTCTGAGTTTTTTATAAAAAGGCGAATTTAAAGGGATTAACAATAATTGTTCAAATGGATATGGTATTTCTTGATAATTAACAATATAATCACTTTTTTTTATGTGAGATTTTTTCAACCCAGATTCTATAATTTCCTTAGCTAATATATAATCACTTTGTTCTTTAACGTATTTAATAGGTGTTTTACAAACTTTGGCAAGAAAGATAGGATCAAAAATTGTAAAAAAATACGATGGAGCAAGTAGTTCTTTTGCAAAAGTATCAGCTTGCCATTCGGGATCTTCTGTTGGAAGTATATTTTCATCTATACCACAAACTTTGTTTTCTGTACACCCATGTAATAGAAAGGCATGTCCCATTTCATGTGCTAGAGTAAATCTATCTTCTGGATTACCAGATATTGCTCCAAGATAAACACTTTCTTTTATTTGTATTATTGTGTAAGGAAAATATTTATGAGAATTAATATTGGGATAAGAAACTGTTCTGGCAGGGATATTATATGGCAGTTTATCATCTTCCACGATTTCAAGGCTACCTTCCATACATTCAAGTAATACTTCTATTGTTTCTTCTATAGGGAAAAGAAAATCTATCTCTGTCTTAGTTGCTTGTCTAATACGTAGTGCTTTTTGATTGATATACTCACGACTAAGCGGAATAACTCGGCTTTTGTTCATCTTTTGGAAAGAATCTCCTCGAATTTTTTAGCTATGCTATTTATTTGCTTTTCATTCATTTTAGGCAATTCTCTAGCGAATGCAACAGCAAAATTTTTACCATAAGATAATTCTTTAAGATTCATTTCTATTTTTTCTTCTGATGTAGCTATTGCTTCGGAGAAATCTCTTTTTTGGCTTTCATCTAACTTGTATAAGTCACAAATTTTTTGGTTCCATTCGGAGGGCATTTTCTTTTTGCCATTTTCAACGGCAGAAAGAAATGAAACTGTGACTTTGAGTTTATCAGACATATCTTTTAGTATTTCTCCCTTGTCGATTCGCAGTTTCCTTAAATATTTCCCTAATGGGGTTAGCATTGTTGTTTCTCCTAAATCGTTTTTATTGTATTTTTGTGTAAAGAAAAGTCGTTAACTATAAGGTCAACGACTTTCAAAATTATTATATTTATTATACCATAAGGTAAAAATATTTTGTTAAATTTTGATTAAATTTTTATAATAGAACGAGTTGTTTTAAATACATCATTTGGATCGCCATCTGGATTACTATCATCGATAGCATCAAATTTATTTAATAGGTTATGTCCACAATTAATTTTAATTTCTTCTCCGAAAGGTCCCCATTTTTCAAAGCTTATTTCTCTATCATCTGATAGAATGAATATGAGACCACGAGTTAGATAATAATCGTAAGTAAGAATGTTTTTCTGAAATAATTTTTGATTTTCTTGAACAATATGAATTTCTTTTATTAATGTGTCAATAGGATTATCAATTTGTTTTACTCCTACAACTCCAGATTTAATTTCAGAATCTTTACACTCTTTTATTTTTAGGATACCTATATCTTCTTTTGCTCCAAAATAGTCTATTACTTCTTCTTTGTTGCTTAGCAAATAAATTTTATCTTCAATGTATATTCCTACATTAAGATGAACAGAGTTTGAGAATATGAAAGGGTCACATCTATATTTGATTAGATTTTTCCCAATCATAGATTTAATCATATCTATCATGTTTTTATCGAATTGAAAATTATTCTTTTCCATCTTTTTTAGACTCCTTTTTTACGAAATGTATTTTTTGTTATTTTATTCCTCCATTGTTATTCGAGGATTGAATATTTATTTGAACTACTGGTGTTCCATCAGAATTTGAGATTTCTCTAAATATTAATACAGTACCATCTTTCATTATAGTTTTTAATTTTCCATCTTCTAATTTTTCTTCTTTTCCACCATAAGAAGCTTTATCGTAAAAATCCTTAGCTGTTTTTAGTGGATTTTCTGATTCAATATGTCTAACAGAACTTCTTGGGCTATCTCCTTTATCTCCAAAGTATCCAGTATTAGGATTGAATTTGTAAGACTCCTTTAATGAAGCAGCATTTTCACCTAGTGTATGATAATGACCAGTATCACCTTTATAACCGAAACCCATAATAATCACCTACTTTTTCAGATGAGTTTTCTCAAATTGACTTTTGTAACGATGAAATCTTGTCAGAGTTAAAAAATCTCCAAAAACTTCATCTGGCATATAACCATGAACAAGAACATCTATTGGCTCTAGTATAAATAGCATTGCTTTTAGGCCTTTGCGGAAATAATCCTTTTCTTCATTGGAACGAATACAGCCATGAGTACTAATTGAAAGTATAGAGTTTTTAGGAACACCTAAAAAACAGAAACTAAAAGATTTTTCATCACCCCATCTAATATTTGGTATTACAGGAATACCCTGTTTTTGTAGATAAACTCCAACAGCTCTATTAAGGTAAGTATTAGTTTCTTGTATGCATTTAGAGCGATAGGTTTTTATTGTTGGATCAGGAGTAATAACTCCATCGAACATCTTTAATTTGGTTACATATAGTTTTGTATTTGTTAGAATTTGTCTGAAACCTTTATCGTGCATATAGAAATGCACATATTTTCTTTTATTGGTTTCTTTGTTTATTTTCTCGAAAGGAACTATATCTACTGGAACTTCTGTGTTGTGGAAATCAATTATTTCTGGTATTCCTGGTTCGCCAACTAGATTAGTGTTTTCTACTAAGTATTCTTGAAAGCCATCATCTAATATAATTTTCTTCATTTAGATAACTCCTTTTAATATTAATCTATTTTAGATATAAGGATTTTTAGAAATTTGTCAACCTTTTGGTTAAATAAATATTTGAAATAAATAAAATATTTTCAATGGGTTTAATAAATAAACTATAAATATATTATAGATTGTTCTAAGACAAGTATGATTTATGCTAATATATGTGTCTAGAGATGAGGATTGGAAGATAATTAAAAATTTAGCAGAGAGGAGTTAGTCTTTTATTTTATAACCAAAACATAATTAAAAGGTAATCGCCATGTTAAAGATGGGGTAACTGTATGGGGAATGTGGAAAGGTGTTCGTGTTGGTGTTAAAAGGACCTTTGGAAAAATAGCAACTATTTTTCCAGATTGCAATCAACCTACTAAAAGGAGGAAGTAAATGCTAAATATAAATAGAATGAAAGAAATTATTGCTGAACGTGATAAAACTGATGATGAATGGGATTACGGCATTGAAAAATGCTGGAAAGAACTAACTAAAGTTTTATCTGAAGATATTGTTTCAACTATTAATTATATTGATACAGATTGTAGCGAAAATGAATATTGCTGGATGAGTGAAGTTTTTGATGATGTTGCAAGAGAAACACAGAGTCAAAAATTTATAGATTGCCTAATAAGGTATGCAAATAATCATCCAAAAGTTCATGAAGACTGCAATATACAAGGTAGTATTGAGTTCGCTCAGGCAGAAATAAAAAGCAGTAAATAATTTAATAAAAATACTAGTTGTAGCTACAACTAGTATTTTTATTAAGTAATGTTCTGTCGGAGGTTGACCGAAAACTAATTTTTAAGTCTAAATTAGATTATGCTAATTGCCAACACAGAGCGGATAACCAAGCGAAACTTGGCGTGGTGAGTGAGCGGACAGTAGACGCGAGACCTCTATTCTCCGCACAAGGCTCGTTCCCTCAAAGTCTATTCGAAGGTACAAATTAACAGAGACCGCGGAGGAGAATAAGGTTGAGCAAGTAACTGTCCGCTTTTGAAGGAATAGACAAATGGAAAGTGAGACGAGGCTGAAGCCTCTGTGGGACGGCTGTTTCACAGCCTGTGAGAATAGAATAACGAAAGTTCTATCTTTTATCTCATCCTTAATAAATGGCTTTTTAATTGTTGATATTAGACTTATGGGGTGCTAGAATTAGTTAATAAATTCTTGAAAAAGGGTACACAGATATGAACTCAAGTAAGAGATTGTTGGGTATTACATTGTTTTTTGTTTTGGCTTTTGTTGCTGTTTCTTCTACCGGTTTCTGCAGATTAGACGGCACCAAAGCATCAGATTGCAAAATTCTGAAATTAACATATGCTGAAGTAAATCCAGCCAGTTCTTATTCTGGTTATATTGCAAGGCTTTTTAAACAGAGAGTTGAAGAACTGTCTTTAGGAACAGTTTTAATAGATATTAAATATGGCGGAGCTTTAGGAAACGATAACGAAGTGCTTACCAGCATGTATCAGAATGATAATCCTGATATTTTAAGAACTAGTGTTTCTTATCTACAGGAATACGGAGCTAATAAAGCAGCTATGCTTTCTACCCCCTATGTTTTTGAAAACAGAGACCATTATTGGAAGTTTATTGGTTCTGGACTATATAAAGAATTTTTAGATGAAATCACAGTAAATAACAGCAAATTCAGAGGGTTGTGCTTTATAGAAGAAGGTTACAGACATTTCTTCTCAAGAAAGAGAATCAACAGCCTTTTTGAACTTTCTGGATTAAAGATTCGCTCTGCTTATGGTAATTATTTTGAAGATCTGATTAAAGTTTTTGATGCTTCAAGTGTAAAAGTTCCATTTACAGAAGTTAATACTGCCTTAGAAAGAGGCATAATAGACGGTGGTGAACAGCCGATTCTTAATTATCTCAGCAACGAATTCTATCGCCGTGCACCTTATCTTATATTGGATGCACATGTTCTTGCTTTAAGCGAAATAGTAATCAGCGACAATGTTTGGCAGCAGATGTCTGATGAACAGAAAAGAGTAATTGTCAGAGCCGCTGATTATATTCAGAGAGTAAATAAAGTTACAATCAGAAGTGCCGAAGAAAAAGCTTTGAGAACTTTAAAAGAAAAAGGTGTTGAAGTTACTGAAATTCCAGACATGTCTCCTTGGAAAGACAAATGCTCTGAACTGGTATTCAAAATTACAAAAGCTTATTCTGAACTTTACAATAAAATACAGGAACTTAAATAATATTTAGTCAACTAAATAAAACTAAATATTTAGGACTAACATATTATATTGGTTTTCAGTATAATTATATTAGGTTTGAATTAGGAGTGTTGAAATGAGAAAACTATATACATTATTATTCATTGGTTTATTATCTTCTCAGCTTTGCTTTGCTGCAGGTAGTTCCCGTATTACTCTTAATGATGGAACCACAATTTATGGAAAAGTAGTCGGAATGTCTGACGGTGTATACAAAATACAAACCGATACTATGGGCGAAATAAATGTTAATTCTGATAATGTCGTAGAAATTTCTTCTGGAAACTCTTCCAAAAAGCCTAATATAGGCATAATAGACGGCAGTGCTAATAATAATAAGCAGAGTTATCAGAATTATTCTAATAATCAGAAAAGCTATAATTCTGATTCTGGAAACAGCTATGCAACTCAGCAACAGAATGCAAACACTATGGTTCAAAGCATGATGATGGATGAAAACTTCATGAATAATATGATGCAGCTTAGCACTTCTTCTGAAATGCAGTCAGTTCTTAATGATCCTGAAGTTATGGAAGCAATTCAGAATGGCGATTATGAGTTCCTGATGAATAATCCTAAAATGAATGACTTGATGAATAGTTCCGGCATCCAGGATATGTTAGGCGGAATGAATCATTGATTTGAATTGTTGGAGTTGGAGCGAGATAAAATGCTAAGAAAAGTATTAATTACTTTAGCTTTAATTATTATTTTACCTGCTTTTTTGCAAGCAGGTGAAATATATCGCTCTATAAACGATTTAGTGCATGTTAAAGATCACTATATGGATTTAAAAACTTTTGCTTATTATGTTACAGAAAAGCAAAGGTGGTCTTTGATTATAAGCAATGATGTAAATGTTCCCAGAAAAGAAATTATTGGTGATACAGTAAAAGAGATTCTTGATAATTTCTGTAAAGAATCGGAATTTGGTTGGCGTTTTTATAAAGATTGCATCTATGTTGCAAATGAAAGAGAACTAGCGACTTTTTTTGCCCAGCTTCCTGTTTTGGAAAAACAGCTTCCAGACGGCAACAAATTAGCTACATACAGCGGATATTTTAAAAGTGTTGAACTTTCAATGCTTTGTTTGTTCTTAAGTTCCATTTCTGGGACTCAGATTAGAGTAGTAAACGGTTTTGATACATGTATAATGATGAGAGTTAATGAAATGCCTTGGAAGCATGTTTTGCTGGCAGTTGTGTATCTAAACAGATATAAGTTGAATGTATCAGACTATTCTATACTTATAATGCCTGAACATTGATTTTTTAAAAGATTTTTAATTTTTAATTAATAAAATTTTATCCTCTGTCGATACGTGAATCATGAAAAAGTCACTTTTTTTATTCAGCTTAATTTTGATGGGCTTTTTGCTCGTCGGTTATAGTCCAAGACCATATTCAGATCTTGCGACCTATAAGCGTATTCCAACTCAAACTCGTGTTGAAAACTTAATGAAAGCTGGAAAAGACTTATTCCTGCGCCGAAGATTTGAAGATGCGCGTTCCATTTTCCAAATGATATTGGATATGGATAAAAACAATTTGGAAGCTAAGTTTTATCTGTCTAAAATAAAGAATACTCTTGAATTAGAAGAAAACGAAGCTAAAAAGCAGGCGCTGTATAAAAAATGGGGTCATCTTACACCTATAGATAAAATATATGAAAACTGGCACTGGGGTCCAGAAGTTGGACATTTTGAAGTTCGATATTCAGAACCTAAGCCCTATATACCTCCTGTAAGAAAATTCAGGCCTAAGGCAACTGATGCTGAAATTACCGAAGCTGCAAAGTTGTATGCAAACTCCAAAACAGCTGACAATGCTTTTGAACTTGCAATGCGTTACTGGTCTAGAAGAGAAAAAGCCGCTGCGATTAAATATTACTTAGAAGCAGCTGATATGAATGCAGAAATACTTGGTCGCGATGATGAGTATATGCTTTCAATGATTAGTGAAGAGTTAGAAGAAAAAATTACTAATGGAAAGCCGACTGCTGAAGAATATTTGACCTATGGAAGACTTGCATTAATTCAAGGTAATCGCGATGACGGAATAAAAAGTATTATTAAGGCAGCGGTTCAGTCGAAAAAGCTGAGTGCTTCTGCTAATAAAGCATTAGATAAATATATTTCCAGCGGAGTCGTTGATATTATTGGTATTCCGGAAGAAGTCTACAGTTTTAGACAGGCCTATGTCTATGATAAAGAAAAAGACAGTTTGTATATGAGAATTATTCTCTGTCCTAAAAATAAAAGACAGTTGATTCCTATAGAAACTACAATTCCTGCTAGTTCAACTGGTAATATTTCGATTGAATCAAAGGATACGCTTTTCGTTTACTCTAAGCCTGGAATTGGGGGGGCTACAAGACTTTGGATTGCTCTTCCAGAAAAGGAAGGGGAATTTCCAGAATATGAAGTCAGGTTGATAGTAGGTCTTAATCGTAACGAAGATTCTGTTGGCGTAGAACTTTCAAATTATGTTTTGCCGCCTGAACAGCCTGATAACTGGAGTTTCATTATTAGTTCAGAATTTAACAATACAGACAGCGAAGTTCACGGAAATTACGAAAAGTTTGAAAACGGAATGAAAATATCTGCTTTCCATTTGGGAACAACCGATGGAAGAGGGCCTTATGTAAGTTTTGAAGACTATAAAGAACCTTTGCCAAGCGATGCAAATGTTTGGAAAATCATAGAAGACAAAGAAGGCGAAATGAGTCTTCTATTTTGAGAATTCTTTTTAAGACGATTTGTAATTAAGTTTAAAAGCCGTTTTCATGATGGCTTTTATTATTTTAGAAAAAAATGGAACTTAAGACTAATTAACTTAGTCTTAAATATATGTAAGTCGTTTTTTGTGATAGAATTATATTGTTAGTAATTATAAAAAAAGAAAGGAAGTGCATATGAAAAAACTAACAATTTTACTTTCAGCATTAGTTCTTACTTCTGCATTGCCTACATTTGCAGATTTCTGTACTAATTGCGGTAAAAGTTTGGAAAAAGATGCTAATTTCTGCTCTAGTTGCGGAAAACCAGCTTCAAGTGCATTCCAGGCTGCTGAACCAGAAGGCGAAAGTCTGTTAAATGGTGAAGGTTCAAGGTATATTGCTTCCGTAGACGATAAAATTGAGAGAGATAATCAGGCTTTGGCAGATTATCATTTCATAAATAGAATAGAAGAATACTTAACACAGTCTACTAGCAATGTTGCTCTGAGACAGTGTCAGGAATTAAAACGTCAAAATGCTGCTAAAATGCAGAGAATGGATGAAGAATACATGAATTACAGCATTTATAGACGTAAAATGCATGATTTGCATATGACAAAGCTTCAGGCCTTAGAAAATTACCTTGAAGCTAGACGTGTTGCAGACAAGGGTGGGGATAATGCTCAGGCTAAAGCTCAGATGAATAAAGAATTATTCGTCATAGACAAGATGAATGAAGCTATAGATACCCTTCTTACAGGCGGCAATACTCTTACAAACATCAATAAAGTAGAAAATATTGAAAAACGCGTAAAGAAAACTACTGCTAATTATGTAGTAACTTCTTCTTATCTCACTCTTGGTAACGTCAGAGTCAGAAGAAATGAACCCATTTGGATAGAAGATGTTTCTGGTGCTTCAGCCAAAGTTCACCATATGGGAGCTTCAGTCGGTGGAGAACCGGCAGTTGGTTTTGTTTCTATTTATGACTTGGAAAAAAGAACCAACTGGACTGCAGACAGTGATTTCTTCTATTCTGCTCCGGCAGGTTCTACTGTAGTATTAACTCAGCCCGTCAGACCAGAACCAACAGTAAATGTGGTAGTCTGGGATGGCATTTATCCTTATCGCAGATGGCATCATTTCCATGATTGGGGTCCACCTCCTCCGCCAAGACCAAAAGGTCCTCCAGTTCATCCTCCGGCTCCTGGCAGAAGAAGTCCAAATCCTGCACCTCCTCCTCCAAATGGTAACGGCGGTGGACACAAACCGCCTGCTCCACCTGCACGAAGGTAGTTAGAAAATTAAAATCACGCAGTTTTTAAACTGCGTGATTTTTTATGCAAATTATTTTAAAAGAATAACCTTTTGATGTTTTACTTCTTCTTTTTTAGGAATTTGATAAAATCATCTGGCTTATCTAGAAACTCAACATATTCAGATATTCTTTCTATAGTTTCAGGGGATATCTGATGTTCCAGGCGACAGGCTTCTTTCTGGGAAAAATCTTCGTCCAGACCAAGAACATTTTTAAAGAAATTTTCAAGAATATGATGGTATCTGTTTAGGGATTCTATTACTTCTTTTCCCTTTTGAGAAAGAGTAACGGGTCGATAAGAATGATAATTTATCAACCCGTTTTCTGCTAATCTTTGTAGAGCACTAGTTACAGAGGAACGTTTACAGCCCATTTTTTCAGCTAATACAGAAGGACTTACTGCCCCTTGTTCTAATTGAATATCAGCGATAGCTTCCAGATAGGATTCCAAAGCAAGGGAAACACGTTCCATGTTTTTACTCCATATTATTTTGGCTTTTTTGAATTACACCTAGTGCAGCCATCGCATCCGCAACCACATCCAACCGCTCCAGGTTTCCCTTTCAATGCGTTAACTAATCTAGCCAGCATTATCCAAGCGGCAATCAAGGCTATAACTACTACTAAGGATTCCTGAGCTCCAGTTGACCCTCTTGCAGTAATTATTTCACCGACTTTTAAGACTGCGAGACTTACACCATATGCTATACCAAAATAACACAAAAGTGAGAAGATTGTAAACTTTGTTGAACCTGTTTCTTTCCACAATACTCCAACTGTGGCTATACAAGGAACATACAACAGAGTAAAGAGCATATAGACAAATGCTTTTAATGGAGTCATGCCATTTTTTTTCATAGCTTCAGCAAGTTTTTTGCGGTTTGCTAATTTCTTTTCTGCATCGTCGTCTTCTTCTTCATCTGTTTGATAGAGAACTGCAAGAGTAGAAACCAGAGACTCTTTGGCAAAGAAGCCTGGAATCAATGTTACTGTTTCTTTCCAGGTAAAACCTAAGGGTTTCATTACAGGAGCAAAGAAACCGCCAATTCTACCAAGATAACTTTTTTCAGTTTGTTCTTCTTTCTTCTTGAATTCGATTTCGGAAGTGGCATCTTCCATCTGGCTTTCTATTTCAGCAATTTTTTCTTCTTTTTCCTTGTCGCTGAGTTGAGTATTCTTTTCTATACTTGCTTTTTGGACATTAAAAGGAGCTTCTATTAATGCCTTCTGGCCTTCGTAGTCAAAACTCAAAGGAATATTTCGCGGGAATGCTGAAAGAGCCCAAATAATGATCGAACCAGCTAGAACAACTGTTCCTGCTTTTTCTATAAAATGCATAGCTTTTTCTTTTAACATATTCCAAACGCTTTTGGGAGTGGGAATACGATATGGCGGCATTTCAAGCATAAAGGGGCTGTCTTCAACAGTTTGGAAAAACATACTGATGAAATGGCCGAGGAACATTAAAACAACTAAGTCTATTACGAATAATGCAAACATCCATAAGCTTGGATTGTTAGGGAAGAATGTTCCGCAAAGTAATACCAATATAGGCAGTCTTGCGTTGCAGCTAACAAGAGGAATCAAGAACATAGTCAGCCATCTTTGAAATTTGCTGTCTATAATTCTTGTTGCCATAATTGCAGGAACATTGCAACCAACGCCCATAACCATAGGGATAAAGGCACGTCCCTGTAGCCCTATGCTTTTCATCATTCTGTCAACAATAAAAGCAGCTCTAGACATATATCCTGAGTCTTCCAACAGGACTATCCAGAAGAAAAGTATCAGAATATTAGGTATAAATACAATTACTGAACCAACGCTTTTTATCCCTGCGTTAACTACTAAATCTCGAAGAATACCAGGTGTCATCCAGCCTTCAACTTTTCCAGCCAGCCATTCAACAAAGGCTTCCATCCAATCCATCGGGTATTGGCCTATGGTAAAGGTTGTCCAGAAAACAAAGAGCATCAGAATAGCAAATACAGGAACTCCTAAATACTTATGTACAAGAACTTTATCTATCTTCTGTTGCCATTCTGGAATACTTTTTTCAGGAACAGTTGCACAGAGAGGAATTATTCTTTCTATTCTGTGATATCTGTCTTCTGCCAGGTTACAAGCTAAAGTTGCTTTAGTAACAGGCTTTGATGGGTCAGTAGTTAAATCTTTGCAGAGTTTTTCTCTGATTGCTTCGAGTTTTTCATCTTCTTTTGGCGGTTTAACAAGAGATTTAACAGCATTATAACGCTGAGTGGCTGTTGCTGTTTCCCATCTTAAGTTTTCAAGCTTAATTACTTCTTTTGCCGCATTTAACCATTTTTCAGGAAGTGATAGGCTAGAATGTTTTACGGTAATTTGTTCTGCGCTTCTTTGAGAAAGATGTTCAACTAGTGCAGAAACCCCAACGCCTGTTCTGCCAACTGTTGGATATACTTCGCAGCCGGTAAGTTCTATGAATTTTGATAAATCTATTTTTCCGCCTTGTTCGGTAAAAGAGTCGTAACAATTTAAGCTGATTACCGGATTTATTCCTAATTCTATTAATTGAGTTGTAAGGAATAAATTACGAATCATGTTTGTGGAATCAACAACATTTAAAACTGTTCCACGACTAGCTTCGTCGATTGTTGCAAGAACTAAAGCTTCTTCTGGTGTTGCTGGAGTCAGAGAATAAGTTCCTGGCAGGTCGGTAATATGGATATCACCATTTTTTGTGTGAGTTACACCTTCAAGACGTTCAACCGTAACGCCTGGCCAGTTGCCAACGTGAAGATGCTCTCCTGTAATGGCGTTAAAAAGGCTTGTTTTTCCAGAATTAGGATTACCTACAAGATAAATACTTTGGGGAGTTATATTGGATATATCTTTATTCTTTTCCATCTGATTTTATTTCAACCTCGATAATTTCTGATTCACTGCGTCTTAAACCCAGCTGGTAACCACGAATTTCAAAGGTTGTTGGATCACCCATCGGAGCTCTTTTCAAAGCTTTGATTGGGGTTCCTGGAACAAATCCAAGATCAAGGAGCCTTTGTGCAGTAGCTGATTTCGTGTCTATGGTTGTGATAATACCAGATTGGTTTTCTTGAAGGTCTGCCAGACATATGGTATTGCTAATCATTTTAACTAGTCCTTGATATTTAAATAAATTAGACTTTTCTAAATTAAATAGATTAATCTAATTCTATAAAGTTAGAATATTCTAATTTTTGATATAAGTCAATAATTTTTTTTGAAATAGGGTACAAAAGAATAAACTTTTGATAAAAAAAGAGGTATCATTAAATATATAAAACTTTCTAATGGAGACATTACTAATGTTTAAGAAATTATCTATTATTTGTTTATGTCTGGCATTAATATCTTCAGTTGGCTACTCAGACCCATTTGAAGATACAAGTGTTAATCCTGCAAATTCAGCCTCTAGTAATGATTTGGAAACTGGTGATATAACTGTAGTAGAAACCAATACTTCTAGAAATGATGTTGATAATTGGATTCTGACCGGAGAAACAGCTTCCGGCACTGCAAACGCATCGGATACTACAGATGTTGCTTCTGGCACTGCCAATGCTTCTGATACTACTGATGTTGCATCCAGCACTGCTTCTACAGATAATAAAACCACTGAATATACTGTTGTTCCTGGTGATTATTTGATTAAGATTGCTCAGAATCTTCTTGGTGACGGCAGCCGTTGGCATGAATTGGTCGAACTTAATAAAGATAGATATCCTTCTTTGTTAAGCAACCCTAATCTGATTTATGCCGGCTGGGTATTAAAAATACCTGGAAATGGCAGCTCTTCTTCTTCAAACGGTAATTCTTCTTCTGGAAATAACTCTGGCAGTAATTCCAACAGCAATGGAAATAATTCTTCCGATTCAAATGGAACTGTAACTCCAGCTACTCCATCTGCTGATGACAGTTCTAATGTTTCTGCAGGTAAAGCTCCAAAGAGAGCCGTTGATAATCCAAGCGGTGCTCCAGCTCTTGTTTATCAGAGTGCACCTAGCGGTTCCGGCATCAATACTAAATCTGCAGAATTCAAAGATTGGTTCAATTCTGCAATTGATACTTATGGCGATTGGAATATGCCGGCCATAAAGAATCAGTATGGTCAGACCATAAGCGTTGAAATGTATATGAAGGCTATTCTCTTCATCGAATCTAACGGAACTCACAGAAAGAGTGACGGTAGCTTAGTTAAGAGTTACTGCGGTGCTCAAGGCTTTATGCAGTTGATGCCTGCTACAGCTTCAGAACTCGGCGTAGATGGCAATGACCCGAAACAGAACCTTGCCGGCGGTTGCAAGCTCTTCCAGAAGATGTTCAGCGGCAATTACGGTCCTGCTGGTAAGACCACAGGTGTTGACAAGCTTATGTTGGTAGCCTGCAGCTATAATGCTGGTCCATGGTCTAAACTTGTTAAAGGTTCTTGGCAGGATCTTAAGAACACCGGTTCTTCTGTTCAGGGCTACGGCATTAAATTAAAAATGTGTCTTGGCTTAGCATTAGAAGAAGACGAAAAGACTTATGCTAAAAATCATATGACTAATGGTCAGAGCGTAGAATCTTATGCAGCTAACTGCTATGCTCACGCTCAGGGATACGGTTTGTAATTAAAGCTGATTAAGGTATATAAATAAAGAATATTTATATACCTTAATTCTTTCTTTTAGTAGGTAATAAAAAATGAATAGAACTATAAAATTAACTTTAATACTGTTGTTTATGAACTTGCTCTCTTTATCTTTGTTCGCTCAGGAAGCTGAAAATACTGTTGAAAAGAGCCAGATAGCAGATGGCGTTACCTTAGAACATTCTAAGGTAAAAGACATGATGGGAAGCGTTGATAAGCTTTTTATCGATGTAGATGGCAAAAATACAGAAATATTTAACTCAGAAGGCAGAACAATCAAGCAGGTAATGCCTGTTGACGGCGATTCTGACGGAAAGATGGAATATGTTGTTTCTATGGATTGCGGCGGTTCAGGCGGTTATTATGATGTAGTAATGTTAAAAGCAAAGGAAGGCGTTTGGACAACTGTTTGGGAAGATTCTTTTGCTCAGCCGAAAATGACATTAGATAAAGATAATAATATTCTTTTTATTGAATATTATGAAATTGAAAATGATAAACCCGTTAAAAAACTGACAAAACTTGATTTATCTACTAACACTCTAGTAAAAAAGTAATAATAGTATTCAATCAAAAAAAAATTACCCTTTGAAAAAAGGGTAATTTTTTTGTAAGAATTTATTTTTCGTCTTTTAATGAAGCAGAAACAGCTCTTTCACTGGCCCAGTTTTTAATGAATTTAATCTGTTCTGCCATAGTTCTTGATAATGGAACAGTATTACGGATAATAGTATAAAGGTCATCCTGATTCATTTCTTCATTTCTGCTGAATGCTTCAATCATAGCCGCTTCAACAGCAGATTCTATTTCAGCTCCATTCCAAAATTCAGTTGCAACGCTTAATAGAGGTAAATCAAATTTGGATAAGTCATTTTTACGTTTTTGCAAATGAACTTTAAAAATATGTTCTCTTTCAGAATCGTTTGGCAGGTCTATAAAGAAAACCTGGTCAAAACGCCCTTTTCTTATTATTTCTGCAGGTAAAAGGTCGATTCTGTTTGCTGTAGCTGCAACAAATACATCTGATGATTTTTCCTGCATCCATGTAAGGAATGCAGAGAAAATATGAGAGCCTGTGCTTCCGTCTTTAGCTGTGCTGCTGCTGATGCCGCCTTCAATTTCATCTATCCAGAGAATAGCTGGTGCAACAGCTTCAATGTTTTTAATCGCTTTAAAGAAGGTGCCTTCAGGGGTTCCGTAGGCTCCCGAATAAACTTTGTTCATATCTAATCTGAACAGCGGCAGATTCCAAAGAGCACTAATGGCTTTAACAGATAAAGACTTTCCGCAGCCTGAGATTCCCATCATTAAAAGACCTCTAGGGGGTCTTAAACCTGCTGCAATTGCTTCAGGTGTAAAGAGTTTTCTTCTTTTAATTAGCCATTCTTTAAGATTTTCTAATCCTCCAACATCTTCAATTGTTTCAGAACCTCTGACATATTCAAGAACACCGTCTTTTCGTGCTAATTGTTCTTTTTCATCATGAAGCTTTATTAAGATGTTTTTATCAAGAGATTTCAAACCTACACAGGCCTTGTTCAAAGAGAATCTTATTTCTGCAGAAGTAAAACCTTTAAGAGAAGTATAGACCTGGTCTAATTCATCTTCGTTAAGTTTAATTTCAACGCCGCGTTTTGAAAGAGCTGAAAAATAATCGTCAACTAGAAATTTAATTTCGTTTATTTCTGGAAGCTTATAATCTACTAAGGTTATATCTTTGTTTAGCTCCAGCGGTAGAGTAAACTTGGCTCCTAATAGTATTAAAAATTTATTGCGTCCGCGAAAAGCAGAATAGACATTTTTTATTCTTCTCTGTATTTCGTTGTCAGAAAGAATTTCAGATAAATCTTTGAAAATATAGAAACCAGGTTTTTCTGATTTTTGAATTTTTTCTAGGGCTTCTATTGCATTAAGAGGTTCAGAAGTGCCTGTTGATGGCTCACACAAACCATTCTGAAGGTCCCAGACCATAAACGAACCGTTGCCTTTGAAGGCAGAATTAAAAAAGCCGGAAAGTGTAGTTAAAGAGGATTCTTCTTCCCATGTTTCTAAGGCTACTACTGGGTAACCACCTGATAATACATCTTTTATGGCTTTGATTGAGGATTGTCTAATGAGAGCTGGTTGATTTGTCGTCATTTTAATGGTGCAATTGCTTTTATTAGTTTATCTAGTGCTGCGCTTAATAGTGTACTATTCTGTTTTTCTTCTGCCAGGCATGTTTCTCTGAAAAACTGCGCTTCAAACAGGTCTCTAGTTCCATCTTCATTTATAGAAGTATATTTGGAAATAAAAATATTCTGTTCTTCTATAGCAGGTGTGATGTTAGAAAAATCCTTCAGTTCATTTAGCATTGTATTATTAACCCTTTAATTAAGAAAAGCTTTTAAATATTATAACCTAAAAATGCTGTTTGTAAAGAAAGCAAAAAAATATACGGTGAAGAGGCTTTGGCAGAGCTATAAATAGAGGATTTTATAATTTTAACTTGCTATTTTTTTTTGTATAAATATATTCGGGTTCAGGAGAATCCTATGAATAAAAAACGTCTGAAAAATGTTGCTGAAAGTATTTTGGAATCTGTTACAACGCAGTCCGAAAAGGCAATTCAGCATTTTGACAGCAGTCCTCTTCCAGACAAGGAAATATTATATGAGTTGATTCAGGATATCTTCGTAGTGCTGTTCCCTGGCTATTTTGGCAGAGCGGGAATGTCCTTTGATTCTATAGAAATGCGTATTAGTTATCGTGTAGCAAGAATTTATGAAACTCTTAGACCTCAGGTTTACAGAGAAATGATACATGGTTGTCGCAAAGATCCTAAGAATTGCAGCATTTGTGAAGAAGCAGCAGAAGAACTGGTATTGAATTTCCTTGAAACTGTACCGACAATCAGAGATTGGCTGGATAAAGATGTTGAAGCAGCTTTTAAGAATGACCCGGCAGCAGGAAATTTTGATGAAATAATTTTCAGTTATCCAGGTGTAGAGGCAATAGCTGTACATAGAATAGCTCATTTCTTCTATCAGAATGGATTAAGAATTATTCCTAGAATAATGTCTGAATGGGCGCATTCCAAAACAGGAGTAGATATACATCCAGGAGCAGTTATTGGTGAAAGTTTCTTTATAGACCATGGAACCGGTGTTGTTGTTGGTGAAACGACAATCATTGGTGATAATGTTACTTTGTATCAGGGGGTAACTCTAGGCGCATTAAATTTCCCGAAAGATAAGGAAGGTAAAATAATAAGGAATGCTAAGCGTCACCCGACTATTGGGCATTCTACAGTAATCTATGCTGGAGCTACTATACTCGGCGGTGAAACTGTTATTGGTGAGCATAGTGTAATCGGCGGTAATGTTTGGCTGACAGAGTCTGTTCCGCCAAATTCTCGTGTTGTAATAGGAGATTCCGGAATAAAAATAACAGATCGTGGAACTTCAAAATTACCTGAATCTATCAGAGATCAGCAATAGATTCATTGAATCATTATTAATCTGCAATCTTATCGTTAAATAAAAATAATTATTTACCGATAGGGTTGCTGATTGCGTGAATTCTCTATTATTCAGGTAAAAAATTTGAAAAAAAAGACATACAAATGGTTCGTGCTTCTTTTTGCACTATGTTTTGGCTGCTTCTTAACCGGCTGTCGACAAGGGCCATCAAAAGAACCTCCAAGATATTATGAACGTGAGCTTGCTCGAATGAAGAAAGAAGAAGCCAAAAAAGCTGCTGAAAAAACAGAATACCAGTTTATGTCTGATAGGTATCCCTGGCGCGGAACAAAAAGTGAAAGCCATTTGCATTGTGTTCCCTGTAGGATTACTATAGAAGATAGATGTCTATCTTCCAGAATAGAGTATTTAACGGAAGTAGTTCACGGTAAAAGAAAATGCAGAATAAAGTTTAGAGATTAAAATGAGCGGGATAAGAGAACAGTTTAGACGTATATTAGTCATACTTTTAACGATATTATTTGTATCGTCTATGTTTTCTACCGCTTTTTCCAAACCTCCAGTAGAAGATTTTGCCGTTTCTGAGGCAGAAGAAGAAGGTGATGAAGGCGGCGGTGATGAGGAAGAGGAAGAACGAGAACCTACAGAAGAGGAACTTGCTGCTGCTAAAGCTGCTCTTGATAAAAAGACAGAAAAACTGACTGAAGAAGTAAAGAAAATAGGCAACAATAGTTCTGTTATTGTTGAATGTTTATTAAAAGAAGAAAATCAGGAAGCTTTAAATAATAGTCAGGAATTGCTTGAAATATTAGTCGAAGCTTTATTGGCTAGTAAGAAACTGAATTATGGTGATTTGGAAAATTACGGCTCCAAACTTTGCTTAAAAGATAAGAAGTCTCCGGTAGGTAATTATGCCTTAGGCCTTGGGTTGATGAATAAGAAGAAGGCCAATTTGAAAAAGGCTATGGACTGTTTTGCCATTGCTAAAAGTGCTAAAAAACCTTATCCTGGTGCTTCTTCGGCTTATACTACCTGTTTGCTGAAAAGATTTGGTTTATATATTTTCTTAGGAGTAGGCGCAGTTATTGCTATACCAATAGTAATTATTATCAAGAAGAAAAAAGGGAAAAAGGCCGCTGAAGAAAATGCTGAGAATGCAGAAAATGCCGAAAATCCAATTGATGATGCAAGTATTAACTTACAGTCGCTTCTGAATGAAGGCCCTGATTTAAATAAAGCAGAAGGGAGTCCTCAAGGCGATAATCAAACTCAAGATACTGCTCAAAATACTGATTTAAAAGTTCCAGAAGATAATAAACCTAAAGAACAGCCATTAAATGAAGTAAAGCCTGTTGTTCCACCAGTTGCAAATAATACTGTTAAGCCTGCTGAAACAGTCTCAGGAAAACAAGAAACAAAAGCTGCTGTTTCAACGGAATCTCCTAAACCTGCTGCTTCTGCTCAAGCTGATAATACTCCTCAATCTAATGCTACTCCTGCAAAAAAAGTTGTTAGAGTAGTTAAAAAAGTAAGAGTTAGAAAAGATTCCGAAGGAAATTCCTATGTTGTTTCAGATAGTTCAGGAGTTTCAGATTCAGAGTCTGTAAGTTCTTCATATAGCAAGGCTGATATTGAAGCTATTAAAACAATTTCCAGACCAAAAGAAAAGCCATTGCCGCCAATTGACACACAGTTGGATATTTTGTGGGGAAACTTAAGCCGCAAAGCTATGCAAGGCCATATCGGACTTATGGCTAGAAAACCCGATGCTTTACCTAATGCATTAGGACCTACCAATGCAGGCGGTGGGCCCGCTTATAACAGTGGATACAGTAGTGATAACCGAATAACCGATATACGTCTCGGAGATGTTTCCATAGACCTTTCTGAAGAGGCTTTAAAAGACGATTTGGTAGGAAAGCTTAAAATGCTTGCTATTACAGATTCGGAACTTCGAGAATTGTTTGCTATGAAGAATCCGGCTCATATTCCTCACTTGATAGAGTATATTATGACAAAACCTGAACCAATGCGTTTGGCTTTTGTTGCAAAAGAAATAGGCAATTACGGAGACCCTGCTGTTGTAGATACTTTAGCTAGTTTGCTTTATCACGAAGATGAAAGAGTTGTTTTGGCTGCAATTCAGGGGCTTGAAGCTACTAAATCTCCTGCTGCAGTTATTCCACTCTGTCCATTTTTGAGATCTGAAATACCTTTATATGCTCAGGCTGCAAGAACTGCATTGAGTAAGTTTGGAGCAGTTAAAATAATGCAGGCTCTTAAAGATTTGCCGACCTTTACAGATATTAAACTTAAAGAAGCAGGAATATTTGTTCTTTCTAGAATGAAGGGCGACCCTGTAGAAAAAATATTGAAAACTCTTTTAAACGATGAGTCTTCTAGTGTTCGAATTCAAGCTATTTTAGCAATGTCTTATCAGAAGAATCCTGTTTATATTGATCCTTTAAGAGAGTTTTATCGTATTGCTAACGAAACAGAAAAATCTATGACCAGAAAAGCTATTGTTTATTTAAATGGTTTTAATAAATAGCAGCAGAAGTTTGATTTTACTTGATTCTAGTTTGAATAGTTACAATTGATATATCTTCGCGCCAAGGCAGATTTAAAGAGAATTCATTGACGGTCTTCAATATTTCTTCTGATGGGTTAGCAGGATTTGAACACAACTTTTCGTTAACAACAGAAACAAGTCTTTCTTTGCCAAATTCTTCACCAATATTGTTTACAGAATCTACCGCACCATGAGAATAAAGAACTAATACTTTATGCCTTAGTGAAATTTCATGTTTAGTAAAAGATTTTTGCGAACCGGAATTAAAGCCTAGAGAAGTTGAAGGAAGATTTATTAATTCTGAGGCTTTTCTTTGGGTGTCAAATAAAATAGGATTGGGTTGCCCTGCATTTGAGCAGGTTATAATATCATTGGTCGGGTCAAGAATACCTATAAAGCAATTAATAATATACTGATTTTTGATATATTGTTCAAATTGTTTTGTTAGTTTACTCAAAGCTATTTCCGGATTTTGAGTATACAGCGGCATTAATGTTAAGAACGCTGCTTTCAGCATTGTCATCAAATGTGCTGATTCAGTATCGTTGCCTGAAATACTGGCAGATATTATTGCATATGTTCCTGGTTTTAACGGCAGACAATCAAAGTAATCATTAGGAACAAGATTAGATGATGTATTTACCGGGTAGATAATATATGTGCCGCATTTAATATCTTTTTCCCAAGGCAAATAAAGTTTAAGTTCTTTGGTTATATCTAGTTCTTTCAGCATTTCTGCTGTTTCATTAAATGACTTGGAGATAGTTCCAAATTCATTATTTGAACGAACTTTAATTCTGAAATCATAGTTTTTGCAACCGAAAGCTTTAACACCATTTATTGAATCTGTTATAGGTATAACAAGATTTTTTGTCATTAAGCGTGCTAATGCTAAGCCCATAATCATAATAATAATAAAAATGAGTATGACTGTATTAACCTGTTTTTTGTATATTAATTCGATGTCTTTTTCTTTAATAATTTTTAAAAGGATATAATGCTTCAGATAAGAGCCTTTTAAGACGCTTACATAGCATTTTTCTCCTTTTAAAGTCATTTCATGAGTAAAAGATTTGCTGTCGTTTTCGCTTTGTTTTAAAGTTGAATTAAAGACCTGATATTCATTAGTCGATGGAAAACAGGTTGCATATGGGTGAGATGATACTGCTCTAATGTCTTCATCAGAAAAAACTCTGTTAATTCTGGTATTTCTTACTTTAATATCATGGAATATATCGTCTAAATACATTCTTTCTAAGCAGTCCAGATTGGTTAAGGTTACATAACCATACCACGCTTCTCCTGATGGACCTGGTATAACATCCAGATAAGCAAGTATTTTTTCTTTTATAGCTTCCAAATTTGTAAACCTTGAAATATTGGTTTTAGCAGTCTGGAATAATCCCATAGAATGTGATTCTACAATGGCATTAACAATCATATTGGTCTTTTTCTTAAAAGAATTAGTTGTAATATTTTTTGACTGATTGTAATAATCCATTGAAGAAGCAGAAGTACTTGCAAATACTTTTGTAAAAGCCTTATGAGCTTCTGTTCTTTCTGATTCCTCAGGATAATATATAGCTTCTTTTTCGTTAAAAAGATAGTTTCGATGCAGCTGAGTAAGTATTGCACCGCGGTTAAACCAGCTTTCATAAATTTCTTGTTTTTCTTTTAAAGGCTTGTCACGATGTCTTCTGACTTCTGACGAAATCAAGGCAGATGACAACAGAAGTTGTGAATCAGAAGATATCAGATGAGCACTGTCAATCCGGCAATCACTGCACATCTGTTTAAATTTATCTTTGATATATTCAAGGTTTTCAACATTTTCTGTCAGATCTTCATTAAGTTTTCTGTATTCGATAAGCTTTGAAGTTATGAATCTTGAAAAACCTGAATCTATTTCTGAGAGGCGCTTATAATTCTTTTGTTCTTCATTGGCAAGAATGAAGCTTTTTAATTCTATTAAATACTGAGATGCAAGAATTGCAGCTACTATTATAGGCAGTATATAACAAATGATAAAAAGCCAAATAATACGCATTCTTAGGTTTAAACCTTTGTTAGGCTGAGAAACAAAAGCAGTGTAAGTTACTTTAAAGAAAAATACACTTATAATTAAGAACAATAACGCAATAGCAGTAAATAAAGGCCATGAAGGCTGATTTATATTTTCTGCACCGATTATTAAACAGTGCTCACTTAATCTTTTTAGACAAACCAGCTTAGAATATCGTCTGAATCGGTTTGTTAGATTCATTTTATAGTAAGCTTTTATAAAATCTTCATTGATTCTAGTGTCTTTAAGAATATTCGGTAATCTGATATCGTTGCTGTCTATAAAACCATAATTTTCTTTTTGAGCGTCAGAGATTTTTTTAGAAAGAATAATTTTATTGCTCAACTTGTTGTAATGAACGAATACGAGTATACCGCCAACAGATTGATTTGATATTAATGGATCGTAATCAAAATAGCAGAGCGAGAAGCGATCTGGGTTCCCTAATTCGATTGCTTTACCTTTTTGAGCTCTGACTAATTTTAGTATTAAAGATGGTTCAGGTATTTTCGTTCCGATTTCCTGAATTTGGCTTTCTGTTATCGCGTAATCATCCGGGCTTGAAGAAGCTAATTTTAAAAATTGTTCAATTTCATGGGGAGAGTCTTTGGTTTTGACTATTTCCAATTTTCCAGTAAATAAATATACTGAAAGCATATTTGGAGGATATCCGTTTGTAAAACCGTCTATAACTCTTTGCAAGATAGAAGAGTTAATAGGAGTCCCTTTTATTGATTTAAATAATTTAGAAAAATCATTCTCAAAAAATCTTTCTCTGCTGCTGTCATGAGCAATGTCTTCAAGCTTTCTTCCTATTTGATTGAAACTGTTGATATCTTTTCTTTCACAATCTTCAGCTAGATAAAGATATAGGCTTGTCCATACAATAGAAGAGGGAAAAGCCCAAACAAAAAGAATAATGAGAAGCCATTTAAAAAGGTTTCTGTTTTTTAAAGCCTGATTAATATTGGCGTTATTAGACATTTGGCTGGCTCCCGTTTTTTTGGCTTCTTATAAGAGCTATTGGATTAGTTTCAGCAAGTTTTTTATTTATTAGAGAATTTTTGTTATCATTTTTCCTATAAATATATAGGAAAGACTTTTCGTTTTTATCTGTTTTGATATTTTGAGATATAATATTTAGCAATTCTTCCTTTGATAGATTAGCTTCTGTTCCTTTTACGGAATTTTTAAGATTTTCTTTCTGATTGTCTGATATTCTGTCAGATATTGCTATTGTTGAATCAGCGGTTAACTCTAAATTGATGTCTCCGGTTTCCAGTATTTCTCTAATAGAGTTGCCGTCTTCAAGAAGTTTTATAATTTCACATTCTGACCCAGAGTCAGAATTATTGCATTTGATAAGATTGAATTTGCCATAACCAGAATAATTTAGAATACCTGTTTTTCTGTCAAGAAAAATAACTATCGCATCAAAATTAAGACTTATTTTATGGTTTACTCGAAAATATTCTTCTAAGTTAGAAAGCAGTAATGATGGTGAATGTTGTCCTGTTTGTTCTATAAGTATTTTCAGAACAGTTCCGGCCATTGCTAAAGGTATAGAAGACTCTAATCCTTTTTCATTTCCATTTTTAATTGCAAAAATAGATATAACGTCTTGCTCTGCAAGTGAAGATACATAATATAATGAATTTGAATTTAATTCGGAACTATTAAATATGTTTGTTTCATAAGAAGAGTCAATGTAAGGAGTAAAAGGCATCAGTTCATTAACAATATTTGACTTCGTGTAAAATTCTTTTGTCTTTATAATTAGATTCGTTATTCCCGTAGAAATGCTTTCTAGTTCACTGCTTTCAGAGTAATTGATGAATTGCTGAATTTCGTTTTCTTTATTTTTAATAGTTGATACATTTTTACGAAGAATATTCATCGGTCCGTTAATTGAGAGACTTAAAAGAACACTTATTACAATTATAAATAATAGAGAACTAATAGAACCTATTAATAAAACGTTCGAAAGGCTGATTGTTTTGTCTCCCATCAGCTCAATTGGCATTGAAAGAAATAGATTGTAGTTTTTCATTTTATTAGCTGGAATCGCAGCTACTAATACTTCTTTGTCGTTTATTCTACCGTTTTTAAAACTAGGGAGTTGAGTTTGATTAACCATATCATTAAGTTTCCAGAGAGGTTCTTCATAATAATAGGAGAATCTTGGATAGTAAGATTTTTGATTTGATGAAGTCTTTGGAAAGGCTATAAGTTCATAATCTTTAGTATTATTAATATTAACGCCTGTTTCGTTTAAATAGTGTCTTTCTAGTTTTTGCGGTTCATGTATGATTAATAGACAACCAGTCGCAAAATCATTTTCGTCAATTGTAAAATCCATGAATGCTAAGGTTTCTTCATTATCTAGTTTCGTTTCTATAAATTTCGAACGACCTGACAACAAACCTTCAACTGCAGTAGCTGTAAAGACTTGAACAGATGGAGGTTCTGTTTCTGATTCTATTTTACTTCTAGAAGAGTTAAAGGTTTTTAAACCCTGTATAGCTAAGTGATTAACTAAATTGCTGTATCTTTTGGCTATATT
>JAFXRA010000197.1 GCA_017526725.1 Candidatus Rifleibacteriota bacterium | reverse complement strand
CACGGGATTCGGTATAATTGCCTTCACAAGGTGTCGCTACTGTTCCTGGTTTTGCTAAAGAACCAAAGCAGGAAAGCGAATTCAAAAAATGGATAAAATATAATTATGAAGCTGAGCATTATCAGCAGGAAGGGTTGCAGTTAATCGACCCTAAAGGTGATGCTTATCTAATTAGAAAAATAGACACCGTTCCAATGAAGCTATTGTCTTCTTTGGTTAAGAGTTCTTACCCCCAGGCTGAAATAGAAAAAGAAAAGCAGCTTGCCGAACTTGAAAACCAGATGGAAAACGGCAGCGTTCCTTATCAGATAGGCAAAACTGTTCCCATAGACGTAGACAGACTTATTAACAAATGCCGCCATATTATGCGTCATTATTACCCAAGAATTGTTCCAACTATGGGCGAAGAACATGATTGGTCTCCAGATGCCAAGAAATATTTGGTTTATGGTTTCTGGCACAGATTTGGCCGCCATATATTCGGCAAACAGAAAGAGTTCCCTAGCCCATTATTCTTGAGAAGTAAGTTATTTTTGTGTCTTGCCTGCGGTTGGACTTCTCGTTATTGTGTAACAGGTCAGGAAGCAGCATTGACTGAACGCCTCATGAAATATCCTGATCGCAGAGTTCAGCTTCATCACATGTTTGCAGAAAGCTATATTCTGAATAAAGGCAATATTTATCTGACTTTCTTAACCTGCGAAAATATACTTGCTGGTGACCCGTACAGAGAAGATCGTGAAAATGATCCATTACAGAAGAAACTGGCTTATATTCGCCATGATTCAAAAGATATTGGCGATAACTATGGTGCCTGGTATCATTTCTTCGGTATTTCTCTTTACGGTTTAGTTAGAGCTGGTATTGTAAGCCGCTCTGTAGCTGAAATTGAAAGCGTGGGTTCTTTCTTCCTTGAAGGCGCTGATAAGCAGGAAGACTACATCAATCGTTATGGTGCAATCTTTGGTAAGAAATTCAAGAAAATGATGAAGAAGGAAACCTGGAAAGTTCCGTTACAGCCAGATGATAGAACTGACTACATGCTTCCAAACAAACTTCAGCCCAATAATATGAATTATAAGAAAGCTTCCTTTTGATTAAGATATAAGATATAAGACCAAAATTGGAGATTTAAGAATTCTTCTCTCTTATATCTTTAATCTTATATCTTATGACTTAATATCATGTCCTCTTTTCATCTTTCTGAACATTTAAAACATTCTTTACAGTCTAATACACTAGCCCTTTTTAAGTGGCTAGTGTTATCTGTTTTTATAGGTATTGTTGTCGGATTAATAGGTGTCTCTTTTCATCTTCTTTTGGATTATGCCACCGATTTAAGAAAAACATATCCCTGGCTGCTTTTGTTTATGCCGTTTGCGGGCATTATAATTGTTGCTCTTTATCATTTTTCTGGTATGGATGATGATACAGGGACAGAATCAGTCATTACTTCGGTTAGAAACGGTTCGTTGGTTCGGTTGCGAATGGCGCCTCTGATTTATATTTCAACCATACTCACTCATTTAACTGGCGGCAGTGCTGGTCGTGAAGGAGCAGCTTTACAGTTGGGCGGCAGTATTTCTTCAGCAATTGGGCGATGGTTAAAACTAGACGACAGAGATTTGAGAGTTATAACTATGTGTGGCATGGCTACTGGGTTCTCAGCACTCTTTGGAACTCCATTGGCGGCCGGTGTTTTTGCCATGGAAGTAGAAACTGTTGGAGTTATGTATTATGCAGCTCTTGTTCCTTGTTTTTTAGGTGCTTTAACTGCTCGTCAAGTTGCAGGCTGGTTTAATGCCTCCGGAACTTTTTTTCATATTTTAGATGTTCCAAATGCTCCTACAGCACAGAATACCCTTTCTTTGGTTTTGTTAGGGGTGCTTTGCGG
The DNA here is from genome assembly GCA_017526725.1 of Candidatus Rifleibacteriota bacterium. The sequence goes on along the minus strand of JAFXRA010000197.1, from coordinate 25,025 downwards.
CGTTTTGGCAAATTTATTTTGCAGATGCCTGGAGTCTTTTAATCATTTGTATAAAAAACGTTTTCCAAACAGATGGTTAAGAATAATTATGGGCTCAGTAAGTGTAATTGTAGTTAGCCTTATTGCTAGAACTAATGCTTATAATGGTGCTGGGATATGGGTAATAAATCAGGCTATGCAGGGAGAAGTTGAACCATTAGCTTTCTTTTACAAAATGATTTTAACAGCATTAACGTTGAATGCTGGTTTTAAAGGTGGGGAAATTGTTCCATCATTTTTTGTGGGAGCTACATTCGGTTGTTTTGTCGGCCCAGCTATAGGGTTAGGAGCTTCTTTCTCTGCTGGTGTTGGTTTGGTTTGCGTTTTTTGTGGTGTTACCAATGCTCCTATGACTTCTATACTTCTCTCTTATGAACTATTTGGTGGAAAAGGTGTTGAATTGATGGCCTTAGCTATAGCAGTAAGTTATATGACATCTGGTTACCATAGTCTTTTTCATAGCCAGAAAATTGCTTATTCTAAAATCAAGGCAAAATATGTAGACGTTTTTTCTGACGATAATTTAGATGAATAACTAAGAAAAATAAGAGTAAGCAGAAAAAAAACAATGTACAAATTTTCTAAAAATATTCTACCGTTTTTATTATTTTAGGGTATAATGATAATAGGATAATTTTTCTTTTATGCTGATTATCAAAATTCGATTGTAATATCGGAGGTCTTTATGAAACGGCGCAGCTTTTTGAGCTTATTGTTAGTTTTTTGTATGATAATGCAGATGCTTGCACCTGCGTGGGCAAGACAAGTAGAAGGAACTACAACATCTTCTACCAGCCAGAGATCTAGTGATGTTTCAAAAGCACAAGAAGAATTTAAAAAGTCATATGATACAATTATGGCTCTTGAAGAAGTCGATTTGGGTAAAATGGCTTCTGTTTGTGTTGGTGCTGTTTCTGCGGGCGAAAATTTTGGTACTTGGTTGTCAAATGGTTTTGATAAAGTATTCAATGATGGTCAAAACCAAAAAGAATATGTAGATTATATCAAGCAGATTGAAGATGCCAATGCTAAGATTAGACAGGCTAAAAAAGATGCCCAGGCAATGAAAAAACAGTATGATGCCGGCAAGATTGATGATGCTAAAAAAGCTGATGTTAACAAAATAGCTGAAAAAGGTTTTGTCGCTCAGACTCAAGCTGTTGATACCCTTAGAGATACTTTGACTACTGCAGGTACTACACTTCAAAAAGTCGGTAGTATTTGTTCCGAAATAGGTACTGTTCTTGGTGTAGTAAATGCTGTTTTAAAGGTTGTTTCTATTGCATTTGCTCCATCTGCACCAGTTATTGGACCTATTCTTTTAGTTACTGAACCAGCAGCTACTGCTTTGGGTATAGCTGGTCCATTAATTGAAGCTGCAGGTAATTCATTGGTTGAATCTGCTCAGGCTGGTCAATTCACCGATCAGCAGTTGATGAAGAATATGGCCGTTGATGTTGCAATTGAAGGTGGTAAACAGGTTGCAACTGAGTTGATAACAAAAGGTATTACTAAAGGTGCTGGTAAGGTTGCAGAAGACATCGGTAAGAAATACGGTGATGATATTGCCAAAAAACTTGTCGGAACCTGTTCTGGAGCTTGGGATCCTGAAGGTATATATAAAGCAGCAATCACAAGCGATTTGACAGAAGTATTAGGCGATAAATTCCTTGAAGATGAAGCTCAGGAAGCTCTATCTGATGCTGTTGACAAAACCGTTGACTATGCTCTTGATAAAGCAGGTATTGAAGTTCCAAGTGTTGGCGGTCTTGTTGATAGTGCTGTTGAAGCCGGACTTGATTATGTTGGTGATGCTGCTGGCGATGCTTTAAAGAATACTAATTTTAAATCTGTAAATGATAATGCAGGTTTAAATGCCGGCAACCAATCTGATGATCACGGTTATTAATTAATTGTATTTTAAAATAAGGCAGTGTGAATAAAACAACACTGCCTTATTCTTTATGAAAGTTTTTCTCATGTTCCATTTTTATACTTATAGCAAGCGCAAAGGTTTTATTCTCTATATTGTTTGTGCTCTTGCTATAGGTCTTTTTATTTTAATAGCCAGTTTGAATAAATTTAAATCAGGAGCTGTATTACAGCTTTCGAAAAATGTTACCCAGGAGAGGATGATTGTTGTTGCCCAAGGAGCTATAAATGAAGCTTTAGCTGCTGTTAAAGGCGGAATTAATGATGTAAATACCGCAGTAGGCAAAGCAGTCAAAGATTTTTGGGCATCTCAAAAAGGAGCTCCTGCTGTAATCTGGTCTGCGTCTTTTAATGAATCTAGTTTGAAAGTTTCTAAGGATATAGCTGCAGAACATCTTGGTAATAAAGGCAATGTTAGCTGTGATGTTACGCTTTTTGCTGATGAGCAGATAAAAGCATCAGCAACTAATTCTTATACTGGTCATATGGTTATTGTTGGTAAGGTTTCCTGCGATGGGGTTAAAGATGCTGTAAAGATTACTGAAGTTCATGATATCAGAATTACCGACCTTTCTTTTCCCCTACTTGATAAATATGCCTTTTTTGTAAAAAGTTTCTGTCCTAGTATCAATAGTAAGGATAAGAAATTCATTATTGAAGGAGTAAAGGGTAAGAATAAGGAAAGTTATTCTTTTGTATATTTTGGCAACCGAAATTATCCTAGTTGTACTGAATTTCCCCAAGGTGGAACAAAAAATCCACCTGTTATATTTGACTTAGATTTTGCAAGTGAAGATAAAAAACTCTTAGGAGCTTTTTATAAAGATGATGCAGAACTTAATCTTAAAGACAGTGAAAAAAAACAGTTAGCCAAAGGTCAATTTTTTAATACTTTCAGCAAAGATTTTAAAGATTATCAAAGTTTTTTTGATCCTAAAAAACATTTCCATAATACAAGAGAACTTGAAATTGCATATTTGAGCTTGGTGGAAAGTGCTAGACAGGCTTTTGCTGCTAATCCTGCCCCTGAGAGTGTGGCGGCTAGAATTATTCAAGATTATGATAGAGCAGGTGGTCAGCCTCAAAATGCTGATGTTTTTTTGTCGCTACTTGACGAACTTATGCCTATTTGGAAATACTATTATGGGTATACAGATTATAATCATATTTATCCTGAAAACGACTCATCCTTTGGAGCAACTCCGCCTTTTACTGGTTTAATTAGTTATTTTAAAGAATATTCAACAAAAAATAAGTCTAAAGTTCGTGGCGGTTCAATGCCTGAGATTTTTGGTGAAGACAGAAAAAGACCTGTTTACGTTGATGGGCCTGTTTATGTAAGATTTTTTAAAGTAGGTTTGTTAGATCAGATAAATCTTCCTTTTAATTATGCTGGTTTATCTTTAAACGTTCCGGTTACCTGTGTTTCTTGCGTTTGGGAAAAGCCAGGCACAGGAACTTTTAGTAGTCAGCCAATTGGAAGTCTTGACGGCATAACAAGTAGATTTATGTCTCACCCTGTTGACTGGCTTTCTATAAATAATTTTTATTTTGGTCCAGGTGAGAATGTTGATAATAAAGACAATAGGATATCTTGTGGAATGCTAGGATATAACGTCTTTCATTATCTAGATCCAAAACTGAGAACAGTTTCTAATTATTATATGAATGCAAGCGACTTTATAAAAGACCGTATTAAAAATATAAACGGAGAACAGGTCTTAGATTTAGATGGTATTTCTGTTATTTACGGGAAAGATAAAGCTAAGTTAGATTTAAGCAGTATAAAAAAATATCGCGGTAAAGGAATGATTGTTAGTTTTTTAGGAAACTGTGTTTTAGGTGATTTAGCTCCAACAGATGCTAATGTTGACTATCTGAAAATATGGCTTATGGGAGGAAGATTTTTCGTTGATGAAACAAGGAGCAGCGCAGCAATTTTTGCTTCTTTGATTTCAACATTCAAGAGTAATGATAATTCCTCTACTCCATCTTCTCATGAAGGCGGTTTTTACACTAATAAAGTTCCAACTACTATCATGGGTAATCTTATTATAGATAATTTGTTCGATATGAGAGATAAAAAGTATTTTAAAATAATACACGATCCAAAAATTTATAAATGTGAATATCCGGTTAGAGTAAGTGTTGGCGGCCCTAAAGCTGAATATATTCTTGATTATAAGGGAAAAGACTGATGTATAAACTATTGGCTGCTGCTATCATTTCTGTATTTATGATTATTTTTGTTTTTCTTTTTGCGCCTGGAACAAAAAGAATTAATCATAAAAACAAAGAAAAACCTGTTGTTAAAACTAATCAGGAAGCTAAAACTTCCAACGAAGATGTTAGTGTGTTGATGTCTGCATCTACAAATAATGACGAAATAGTTACTTTTAAAAAACTTGATAATCCTAGAGGTGATGCGGCATCTCATGGAATGGAAGAAAAATATTTTGTTCCATTTGATATTAGTGAATTCAACACAATGAGCAGAAATATGGAAGAACGATTGAATTCTATTTCCAATGCAAGAGTAAAAAAAGAAAGAGCCAAAAAGGGTTATGAACAAAAATAATAATAAAGGGTTTACTATAACAGAAATAATTGTTGCGACCGTAGTATTCGTAGGGCTTTTTACTGCAATATTTCTTTTGTTGAATACCTCCAGGACAGAAACCAGTAAATCTATAAACTATATGAGAGCTATGCAGTTAGCTCAAGAAACTATAGACTGGATTAATTCTACCCCATTTGAAGAAGTTACAGATAACAAACTCTCTATTTTAAACGGTTCCTTGGTAGATTCTTATTCTAATAAATCTGTTCCTATACCTATAGGTGTGAATGCTAATAATACCGTAACCGACCCGGCATATCCTGAAGACTATTCAAAATGTTATTATTTCAGAAAATTAACGATTGATAACTTAGATTCAGCGCCAAATGGTCGTTTTCTAAAAAAAGTAACAGTAGCAGTGTACTGGAATGAAAGCAAGGTTCCTAAAAAAATAGATTCACCTTCTGGAGAACCTGATAGAATGAGAAAAATTACTCTTTCTACTATAATTTTTAACGAGAAAGAATATTATTAATGTATAGTTTTAGGAAAAAAATAAAAGGTTTCACTCTTATAGAATCAATAATAGCTATAGGAATGGCCGCAGGATTAATTATTCTGGTTATGAAAATTTCCAGCGTTATCAGAGGCGATGTTGCCAAGGGAACCGTTGATTTGCAAAACCTACAGGATGCTCGCTTGGTAATAAACTCTTTGCGTAGGGATTTTACCTGTGCTATGCCATATTATGATTTTTCAGATACTCAGGAAGCTATTGATGCTGTAAGAAATAATCCTGTTTTATATACAGAAACCTATAACGATGGAAGTAAGAAATCAAAACCTATAATTATTCATAAGTATCATTTAAATTTTGTTAAACCTGTTTATGATTCTGGCGGCAACTTAACAAGGGAAGAAATATATTATGTTTTTGACAATGCAAACAAAACCTTGATTAGGCATAGCAGTGTAAGTGGTGATAAGCACTTTAAAGGAATGGACAGTATCGAGTTTGGTTTGTATTACCATCCTTTGGAATCAGATGTTCCGATGCTTTTGGTTTCTATGATTATAAGAACTACAGAGGGTGGTGAAACCAAGAGTTTGCCACTTACAACAACGATATGCAGCAGTATTGTGAATAAAGACATTGTGAACCTAGATTGGAATAGTTATAAAAAGAATTAATAAATCAACTTGGTTAAAATATTGAGTGTACAAAATTTAGAAATAATTCTTGATTTTTTTTTAATAAGGTGATATTATCCTACTACACTTCTTGGAGGAATGGCAGAGTGGTCGAATGCGGCGGTCTTGAAAACCGTTGACCCAAAAGGTCCGTGGGTTCGAATCCTACTTCCTCCGTTTTCATTTGGAGAGATGGGTGAGTGGCTTAAACCAACAGTTTGCTAAACTGTCGTATTGGGTAACTGGTACCGGGGGTTCGAATCCCCCTCTCTCCGAAGAAATGCGCCCATAGCTCAGTTTGGATAGAGCATCAGATTGCGGATCTGGTGGCCAGAGGTTCGAGTCCTCTTGGGCGCGCTTTTTTTTACTGATTACCAATAAATCAGTTTGGAAAGGTGGCTGAGTTTGGTTTAAGGCGCACGCCTGGAGAGCGTGAATAGGGGTAACTCTATCGCGGGTTCGAATCCCGCCCTTTCCGATTTCGGGCCTTGTCCTGTGTATTCTTGGCTGTAACGGCCAGTTCTGGAAGCATTGATGGATGGGTTCCGCACGGCGAAAGTCCGTGAACTCCGCCAGGATCGGAAGATAGCAACGGTAAACGACCGCTTTCGGGTGATGTGGATGTGCCTGTCCTGAGCCTAAGGTTCTGGAAACGTGCAGGTAAGATGCATAAGGATGGGGCTCCCTCAAACAAAAACCTGGTAACAGGTCTTTTTTTTTATACGGAGAAAAATAGTGACTGTTCCTGCGAGACAAAATCTTTATCGTAAATATCGACCAAGAAAATTTTCTGAATTAGCCGGACAAGAACATATTTCTAAGACTATTCAATCTGCTATAGCAACAGGCAGAGTATCTCATGCATATATGTTTTCCGGACCACGCGGAACAGGCAAAACTTCTTCAGCTCGTTTACTGGCTAAAATATTAAATTGCCAGAATTTGCAAAAAGATAAGAACGGTTTGCCGGATTGCTGTGGAGTTTGCGATAACTGCAAGCGCATCGAAGAAATGAACTTCATGGATATTGTCGAAATAGATGCTGCTTCAAATAATGGCGTTGAAGATATAAGACAGATGCGTGAAAAGGTTAAATACAAACCAGCAGAAGGCAAATATAAAATATATATAATAGATGAAGTTCATATGCTTTCTGGTTCTGCTTTTAACGCATTTTTAAAAACTTTGGAAGAACCGCCTGAAAGCGTAATATTTGTTCTGGCTACAACAGACCCACAGAAGGTTCCAGCAACTATTATTTCACGATGCCAGTGCTTCGATTTTCATTCTGTATCGCGTAAAACAATTCAAACCAGATTAGAAGAAATAGTTGCTCTTGAACATGAATCTGGGCAATTCCCTGATTTTGAACCAGAAGCTCTTTCTATGATAGCTGAATGTGCAGAAGGCGGTTTTAGAGATGCTTTAAGCATATTAGATCAGATTTCGTCTTCATCAATTTCCGAAAAAATAACTCTTGAACAAGTTTTGGAAATGACTCGCCGTCTTAGTTATTCAACCCTAAGAAGCATTGCTGAGGCAGTATTTAAACATGATTTAGCGACTTTGGTAAAGGTTTTAAACGAATTATATGTAAAAGGCTATGAACCTTTAACAATTGCCAGAGATTTATTGGAATATTTGCGCAGATGTATGCTTTTAAAGATTGATTCTAATGCTAATCAAATCTTAGATTTGCCTGCGGAGCAGATTAATGAAATTCTTTCACAGATAAAAGAAATAAATGTAAGATATTTAATTGGCAGTGTATCTAGGGTTGAACGTATTTTAATGACTCTTAGAAATTCTCTTCAAGCTAGAATTCTTTTTGAATCAGAGCTTATAAAACTAGGCTTAGGAGATGAAATATTTGCTTCAGAGGCGTTAGAAAAACGTATTGAAGTGTTAGAACAGAAACTGGCTGGTTTAAAACGTATTGCTACTGGTAACCAGGTGTCTGGAAGAAGTATTTCGCCCAAGACTATAGAACCTGTTGCTACTGTTTCTACTCCTATTCGAAGGCCGGTGCCTGTAGCAGCAAAGCCCCCTGTATACTCCAATACTCCTGCTGCTTCATCAACAACAAGAAGTTTGAATGATGATTTATCGAAACTTAGAGCAGTCGTTGAAAAGAGTTCAAAAATTGTTTCATCCTGTATGGAATCAGCAGTATTGAAAAGAACTTCTGAGGGAGTTGTATCTTTAACTCTTGCAGCTAATTTTGCCTATGAAAAGTTAAAAGAAGATAAATCTGTTGATATTATTCTAAATGCAGCAAAGGAAATCTGGCCTAATACAGAAAAAATAGTTGTCAGCAGAAAAATAATTAACACTTCTGCTGCTGATTTAGATAAAAATCCAACTGTTCAGGCTCCTGTTCAGCGTGTTAATATGCGCGAAGAAATAGCTAAAATAGATGAAAAGTCAAAGCAGAAAGTTAAGGAAAAACAGGAAGTTTCTGATGCGTTAGAAGTTTTTGGCGGAGATATCATCAGTATTGAATAAGCAGAAAACTGAAAGATATAATAGATTTTTGTTTTTTTATAAAAATGTGTACACAAAATTCTTGACATTTTAATTCTGTTTTTTGTGTCAAACAGAATTAAAAATATCTTTCTATAATGGCTTAAATTCTAAATGTCAAAGGGTATTTAAAAATAGTTTTCCACAAGATGGATTTCTTTATTAATCATTATCCCCATAGTTATGCACATTTTCAACATTTTGATTGTGTACATTTTCTTTAAGTTGATAACATGGTTAAATGTTATTTATATAGCCGAAGATATAAGATTGGAAAAAGTGTTTTTCTGTTCTTATCGTTAAACTAGTATAATATAAAATTAATTTTATTATCAGATTTTTGATATTTACTTTAAAGCATTGATTACAATAGATTCTTTTTTTATTTATATTATTTTTATAAACTTTTTTGGTACAACGAAAGTATATAGTATAGTAAAAACTTTTGATTTATTAATTAATGAATCTTGTATTGTTATAAAACTTAACAATTTGCTAAAAAATCATTATAATTAATAATCAACTTTGAATAGTATAAGTGTTTATAATTCCGGATAAGATTTCCGTAAAAACTAGGAGTTTTACCTTGAAGAACCTAAAATATGTTGTAATGGCTCTGTTGTTGGTATCTGTTTTCTGCTTCCAGGCAACAAAAGCTTCTGCATTAGAAGCAAAGTTTGAATTTTACTATCAGTCTATTGAAGGTATAAAAACTATCAATGAACCCATTGAAGAAGATGATAGTCTTTGGACAAAAGTAAAGAAGACTGTTAAAAAGGGAACAAATGCTATTAATAGACTTTGGGAAAAAGGTGTAACAAGAAATATAGCTCCTGGTGAAGGCGAAAAAACCTGGTATTCTGAAGGCGATAAGAATATTGCTTATACTGTTAAGAGAACAAAAGTTTCAACAGAAGCAGAATTGTTAGCAGCTATGGGCGTTAAGTCTGAATCAGAATTGAACGATGGTCAGAAAGCTCTTCTTGCTGTTTTCCGTAAATCAAAATCTCAGGCAATTGCTGATGAAGCTAAGATTGGTTATATCCCAACAGTTAAGATAATTCTTTCTGATACTACTGGTTATGATGATAAATCTAAATATCCGAATGTAACAAAAGATTTCTGGCCATATTCTTCTGGTTTGGCCATCAATATGAGCAGCAATAATTATAATTATCCTGGTGGTGATAAAGATGCTGAATCAACTCTGGTTCACGAATATGCTCACTGCTTAGATGCTACAATCAAAGAATTTAAGAATCCTTACGGCTTAGACGGTTCTCACTATGGCAATGAAATTACTGGCAAGAGAGCTGCTTTTGTTGAAGCTTGGGCAGAATACAATGAAATGATTGCTTCTGAAGATGAAGCTAAGGCAATTCTTAAGAGATCTGAAAGCCTTTGTGAAGAATCTAAGACAGAAGCCGGTTCTTATACTTGGAATATTAAAGAAGAAGACTGCACTGCTGACCAGCTTATGAGATCTGAAGCTCATCTTGCTAAGCTTCTCTATCGTTTGACTATGGAAACCGATAACGGTAAAGAAAAAGTCTATAAAGCTTTCACAAGCACAAGACTTAATCTCTTCAGAGATATGACTACTCTTGTTAAGAAGTTCATCAAACAGAATCCTGAAGATACTGCAACTGTTTGCAAAATCGTTGACGAAGTATTCTTAGGCAAGATGACTGATGAAGAATTCTTAGATTACGTAGGAAAAACAGATGCTACAAAAGCTTATGTAGAAAACCGCGGTAAGAAAACTGAAGAAGAAGCTACCGAAGTAGAAATCGATTCTGCAAATACAGAAGTAACTGTTGACGATGAAAAGATTAACGTTGAAACTTCTTCTGGTAATCCATTCAGTGATGATTGATAAATAAGTGTAAAAAAGAGCCTTCTTATTAGAAGGCTCTTTTTTTTACTGGAAAAATACTTTTACAATGAGTTTTTAACTGAATTCTTTTAGTAATTCTTCCAGTTCTGGGTCATCGAATGGCTCGTCTTGAGATTCTTTAATCATAAAGACGAGCTTTTTCATTTCTAATTCAGTAATTTTACCGTTGTTTTTAGCAGGAAGCTTTTCGGCTTCTTCCTTTAACAGTTTCTTAATGAATTTTTCTCTGGTAGTTTTATCGCTGACAACCTGGAATATCTTTTCCGCTAACACCTGAGGGTCGCACATTTTATATGTGCCTTCCTGAATCTGGCGTGTTATTTCCTGTATATGTTCCATTCTTTGCAGCTGTTGCTGCTGAATGATACGCATGTTGTTTTCCATATTGCTGCGCATCATTATTGGTTGATTTGCACTACTAGAGCTTTTTGAAGTTCCTGAAGTTTTGGTTTTCAAAGTATCATCGAAAGATGAGCTTTTATCTACCTTTGCTTTAGGCTTAGTTGTGATAATAATAGTTTTCCCAGAGCCATTAATGGCGTCAACCATAATAATACTCCCTTATATAATTTTTATGAGTATAATTTTTCCCTAATCTATATTAATTATCGTCAATCTTTACGTTTTTGTTAACTTTTTTTCTTTTATTTAATTAGCTACTTATGTTTAGCAATAGTGTATAACAGAAGAGTGGACAGCTGCTTATTCGACCTTGTTCTTCTGCGCGAAACCGTTTGTAGCTACAGCTTGTCATAATCGTATAGCTTTCAGGGCTAAAGCCCATACGCTCTACTCTTTATGACAATCTGTAGCTTAAACTTTTCGCTCCTCCCTTATCTCTCTAAAAGAGGCGTTAGCCTCGTTAAAGAGAATGTATTCAAATCTGATAGTTCTTTTGCCGATAACAATAATATATTGTTGTCTGGAGGCAGCCTAATGAATAAGAATATAATTAAATCAATAGTTTTAGCATCTATTCTGATGAGTAGTTCGGAGGCTTTAGTTCAGGCAGCGATTGGTGGAACTAATTATAGTAGTTGTTATTCGGCTGGGGAAAAAGCTTTTGCTGTTTCCGACTATGATGGTGCAGCAGAAAACTTTGCTCAGGCTTTGAAGTATAAACCTGACGATCTGCGTTCTCACTTGAAATATGCCCAATCATTATTTTCTTTAAACAGGTATGACGAAAGCAGTTCTCATTTGCAGACCGTTTTACAGAATTCTCCAAATAACATAATTGCAAGAATCTATCTGGCAGAAAACTATCTTCAGCTTAATAAGGAAGATTTGGCAAAAGAACAATTAGAATGGGTTTTAAAAGTTCAGCCGGCACATCCTAAAGCTAAGGCATTATATAATAGAATAACAAAGACCTCTGATTCAGATCGTTCTGTAGAAACTCTTTATAGCGAAAATGATAATAAGAGCGATGATAAAGAAAAAGAATCAATTATAGAAAATGTAAAAGAAATAAATTCTGGTGAGTCTTTAGAACTTAAGTATTCTCCAGATGTTATAAATACTTCAAAGGCTCCAGCACCTGATTCTTCTATTTTGAAGAAATCTGATAGCTCTATGACATTTACTCCATATGTTGCTGGTGCAAAAAAAGTGGCAGAAAAGAAGGCAGAAGTTAAACCAGTAATGCCTGCTGCTAAAGAAGATATTACAAATACAGATATGGCTGGTTTTTTTAAGATTGCTAAAGATTCATATATTGTGAACTTAGAAAAAGCCAGATACGAAATAGAAAAAGGTGATTTGACCGCTGCAGTAAAAACAATAGAAATTGCAGATAAACTAGCCAGAAACAGTAAGAACAACAGAAACATTCTTGAGGCTCAGATTTTTAAAAGTTTGATTTACATTTATACTTGTGAATTCCAAAAATTCGGAAAGCACTTAATGACTTTAAAACCTGCTTTATCTGCGGAATCATATCAGTCTTTCCTTGATATCTATTCAAGAGCAGATGGCTTAAAGAACGAAGATGATTTAAGGCGTTTGTCTGCTGGAGTTGCTGCTGGTGCAGGTCATCATGCAGTAGTAGCTTCTCTTTTAAAACCTGTGTTTGAAAAAGATACAAAAGACCCTGTTCTTTATACAATGCTTTCAGAAGCACAGTTTAATAGTTTTGACTATGAAGGTGCCGGTGAAACTTTGAAAAAGTTTGTGGAAAGCAATCCGGAAAGTTCAGAAGCCAATTTTAATATGGCTAGATACTATTTAACTGCTGACTATAAGCCAGAATTGGCAAGAAGTTATGCAAATAAAGCTGCTGAGTTGAATTCTGAAGATGCAAGATGCGGTGTTATTATTGCTCTTACTGATTATTCTGAAGGGAAAATAGAAGAAGGAATAAAGAGAGTAAAAGAATTAATGCCGACGTTAAAAGATTCTTCAATGAAAGCAATCTGCCAGAGACTGATTTCAGATGGTGAAAAAGCTTCTAACGATTCTTCGAAAAATTTTATGACTATGCTTGCTTTGCCAGGTGCGAAACATTCTAATCCGAGTGTTTTCAGATTTGTTGGTGAAGATGAATTGAAGATGGGGTCATATTTCAGCGCTATGGAAAAATTTTCCAAGGCTGGTGAAGGCGTTGAAATAGGAAGGGTTTATTTAGGTCTTGCTTCTGCTCTGACCTCTGCAAATGAGCTGGAAATAGCTTCTGTAGCAGCCGGTTATGGTTTGAAGTCAATAAATGACGATATGGTTAAGGGAAAAAATATAGCAAGAGCAAGTCTTTATAAAGCACTTTATTATTGTGAACGTAAAGAAAAAGAATCAGCTGTTGCCTCGATAGACTTAGGTTTAAATTGTAAAGATTTAGATATTTCAACCTATAATAAGCTAGTAACTCTTTACGATAGTTTAAAACTTTAAAAAAATCAGAAAAATAAAAAAAATTTACAATGATTTCTTAGCATTGTAAAAAATACGTTGCTTTTTTATATGAGTTCTCATTATAATTTACACTAATTGTAAATTATCTAGTTTCGGAGGACTCCTAAACCATGCCCAAAACTATTCTTGTAGCAGAAGATTCATTAATGCTACGTAAGGTTGCCTGTTTCCCTCTAGAAAAGACAGGCTATAAGGTGTTGGAAGCCAATAATGGTATCGAAGCAATTGAAGCAATGTCAAAAAATCATGTAGACATGCTTATTACAGACCTGAATATGCCTGGCATGGATGGTTTTGAACTTATTGCTCATGTTAAAGAAGACGAAAAGTTCAAGCATATTCCTATAATCATCCTTACTACTGAAGGCAAAAAAGAAATGGTAATGAAAGGTTTGACTCTTGGTGCCAATTCTTTCTTGCAGAAGCCGATTAAACCAGATCTTATGCTTCAGGAAGTTGAAAGACTTCTCAACAAAGCAGCCAAGGGGGCTTAATTATGGCAACAGCAGAAGTACTTCTTGAACAACTAAAAAATACAGATCCTAATCTCCGTCGAAAAGCTGTTCGCAGTCTTACCGCTTATCCAGAAAACAAAGACGTTGTAACTGCTCTTTGCGAAGCTCTTGGTGACCCAAATAAAGGGGTTCAGAATATAACAATTGAGGCTCTTTCTTCTATGCCTCATGAAAATGTTGTATTAGGACTCATTGAAGTTGTAAAAAGCCCTGATTTAAATACAAGAAATGCTGGTATGACCATTTTGCGTAATTTAGGGTCTATGGCTATTGCTCCAATAGTAACTGCTTTAAATGCTTCTAAAGACGTAGACGAAATTATTCAGCTTTTGGTTATTCTTGGCGACATAAAGTCCCATCTTGCTACAGATACTGTTATTAAATATATTAATCACGAAGATGATAATGTTAAAACAACTGCTGTTGAATCTTTAGGAAAGATTCAGGATCCAAAAGCAGTTAAAGTTCTCCTTGAAACCTATAAAAATACTGATATTCTGAAGTATTCTATCGTTGAAGCATTAGGAAATATTGCTGTAGAAGAAGTTTTGCCCGTATTGATAGGAGCTTTGGAATCTGGCGATATGCTTGAATATTTCACAGCTATCGGGGCATTAGGTGCAACAGAATCTCCGAAGGCTATTGAAGTATTATGTAAAAAGCTTAATACAGAAGAAGATTCTGGAACAAGAAGACTAATCTTCAAATCTTTGGCACAGATAGAACAGGCTAATCCTGGTGCTATCAAGAACTTCACATCTGATAGCCTTCTTGAAATCCTTGTTGGTTTATTAGACAATCATGATGCTGCTGAATATCGCTATCTGGTAGAAGTTGCATCTGCATTGGAAAACGAAACTTTTGCCAGTGCTTTGCTTGATGCATTGGAAAGCCCAGAAGAAGAAATTTCAGAAGCTGCTTATACAGGTCTTTGCAAGTTAGGCGTTAAGGCAGTTAAGACTTCTTTAGACAAGATTGGCAGAGTAGAACCAACAGTAGCTGTTAAGATTCTCCGCTATCTTGAAAAGTATCCTTCAACAGAAGTTCCAAATGCCATTTCAATGTTCTCTCAGAATCCTGATGACTCTTTGAGACAGGCTTTGGCAAAAACTCTCGGTGCTTGCAAGTGCGAAATAGCATTTAACACCTTGAAAGAAATGCTCAATGATATTGATGAAACTGTTCGTAAGAATGCCGTAGTTTCTGTTTCTGGAATGTTGGATTGTCCAGGAGCAATTCAGGCTCTTATAAACAAATTCAGAGATATAAACGGTCACGTTAGACGTGAAGCTTGTTCTGCTATGGCAAATACCGGTAGTTCTGAAATAATAGAACCTCTATTTGGTGTTATAGCTGCTGAACCTTATGGCGACGTTCGTGAAGCCGCAGCCTCAGTTCTTGCTAAGCGCAAAGATCCTGCTATTACTAAGAGACTTCTTGAAATGCTTGACGATGAAAATTCAAGAATTCGTGAAACCATTTCAAAGACAATTTGGCAGTGCGGTTCAACTGTTGCAGTAGACTCTCTGATTGCTAAACTTAGCGACCCAGAATGGCGTGTAATTGTAAATTCATGCAACTCTCTTGAAAACATGAGAGATCTGAAGTCTATTTTCCCATTAAAGGAATTGTTGAAGAATGGTGACTGGCAGATTAGAATCGCTGCTCTCTCTGCTTTGAGAGCTTTCAAGTCCAGCCAGCTTAAACAGTTCTTCATTCCGTTGCTTGCTGATGAAAATCCTCAGGTTGCTAAGCTTGCCGTTGTTGCTTTGAGCGAAATCGGTGATAAATCATTAGATTCTGATTTCAAGAAATATATTAGCCACGGCAAATGGGAAGTCAGATATCAGATTGTTAAGGCTCTAGGTTCTATAAAGAGCACAAGCTGTATTGAACTTTTGAAACAGATTGTTGAAAAAGATACCAGCAACGCTGTCAGATCTGGTGCTATTCTTACTCTTGCTAAACTTGGTGATACTACAAGTTCAGATATTATCTTCAATATGCTTGATAATGAAGACAAGAACCTTGTAGTTGCAGCTATTAAGTATTTTAAAGACAGACCAAATGGTCACAATGGTCTTGAAGAAAAGCTTAAAGATATATTCTGCAAGGATGTATGGGTAAAAGATTACTTTATTAATACATTTGCTCAGAATAGTTCTGAATTCTTAGAAAAGATACTTAAAGAAGTTGTTGCTCCAAGACAGGCTAGATACATTGACCGTATCAAGAAGGCTGCAGTAGAAGAAAAGGGCATGAATGACGAAGAAGCTCTTCTTCTCAGAGAAATCATTGCTGATAAATGCGGTATTGATGTTAAAGACAAGAAAGTTCTTGAAAGCAAACTAAGCCGCAATTTGGCAAAATTCTTCATTACTTCTTGGACAGAATACTATCATAGCTTGAAATACGGCTGTGAAGAAGCAATGCTTACCAGCCTTTATGACTCTATCACTAATCCTGTTACTGAATTCTTTGGTGAAGCTCAGCAGACCAGAGTATTGATATCTAATATTCTTCCTGAACTTATTGAAGAAAGAGTTAAATCTAATTGTGATAAGTTAAGAATTCTCTGCTGTGGTACTTCTTATGGTCCAGAAGCTTATTCTGTTGCATTATCTGTAATAGAAGATTTGCATACAGACAGAATTAATATTGAAGTAACCGGTATTGATATTTCTCACATTTGTTTGAATACTGCTAAGAGAGGTATTTACAAACGTGAAATATTCAGATTTGTAGACCAGAAGTATACTGATATTTACTTTGAAGATGACCGCGGCGACCTACGCATTAAAGACGAAGTCAAGAACAAAGTCGAATTCAAGTTTACAAATACTTTAGATTCAGAAGCTATGGAACAGCTTGGTGAATATGATGTAGTAATATGCCGCAATCTTTTCTCAGATTTCTCACAGAAAGCTAAGGAAAGAATGGCTGAAAATATTTACAACATCCTTGTTCCAGGCGGCGTCCTTCTTATTGCAGGTAAAGAAACTCTTTATAACGTAACTAAGGCTTTCAGACTGCAGTCATTCGATAACGTCGTTGCTTATAAGAAACTCTGATTTGAGTTGATGAAAAAGCCTGTGCTTTAAGCGCAGGCTTTTTTTATTATCAAAAACTCTTGTCTAATACTCATTGGGTGTTGTACAATTGATTTCGGAAAAATAAAATGTCTAATGTAAATGAACAAAGAAGATTTGATTGGGGTCCGCCTGTTCAAACCGGAGACGGTTTGAAGGAATGGTTTGTATATATAGTAATTATAATTATTTTATGTGCAGGCATCTGGTTTTTATTAGATGTAAACGGTCGTAAGAAAATTACTAAGGCAGTAAAGAAAGATGACGTTATTGTTGCTGTAGATCAGAAACTTGAAACTTTTGTTCCAAAAGATCTAAAAGAAACAACCGTAAATCAACCCGAAAAGCCTGTTGTGACAGTTCCGGCAGAACCGGCTTCAAATATCCCTAAGAAAGAATTTTATGTGCAAATAGGGGCTTTTGAAGATGAAAAATCTGCACAAGAGATTTATACTATTTTAAAGAATGATAAAATAGATGCTATTTTATTAAAACCAGACGAACAGTTTGAAATATATCGTTTGGTAGTTGGTCCATACGAAACAGAAAGCGTAGCAGAAAATAAAGCTGAGCAGCTTAATGAAATAGGTTTCCCCTGCTTTGTAGTGGAAGCTCAATAATAGTTTTATATGAGTATAACGGGTCTTTATATACACGTGCCTTTTTGTTTCTCTAAGTGTGATTACTGCAGCTTTTACTCGATAGTTCCCAAAGAAACTTATTTTATAGACCGGTATCTGAACCATCTTAGAAAAGAAATAGACAGATGGTTCAAGCTGGATTATCTGAGCAAAAAGATTAAAACCGTTTTTATTGGCGGTGGAAATCCCACAATGCTTGGTTTAAAAGGCATTCGAACTTTAATTGAGATTATTGGCGACCATTTGGACTTTAATGAAATAGAAGAAATTACCTTTGAAACTAATCCAGAAACTTTAACTGATGATATTATCAGCTATTTTTCCGAAATTCCTAAAATAAGACTAAGCATTGGCATACAGCGCCTGCAAAATAATGAATTAGAGTTATTAGGGCGAAATGCAAGAATAAATAGTGTAATTCGTTCTTTAGACAGGGCTTTTGAAAGTATAAACAATATAAATGGCGATTTTATACTAGGGGTTCCTAATTGTCCTTCCATTGCTCCAGAATTAAAAAAACTGGTTTCAGACTACCCTTTTAAGCATATATCTGCATATTTTTTAACAGTAGAAGAAGGAACGCCTATTTATAGGAAGGTAGAAAGTGGAAAACTGCAAAATCCTGATGATATAGGCCCTGAAGAAATGTTTGACGTAGAAGAAGTTTTGAAGGAATCAGGTTTTGAACATTATGAAATATCAAATTATTCAAAACCTGGTTATCAATGCCGGCATAATTTAGGTTATTGGGAAGCAGAGGATTATGTAGGGTTCGGACCGTCGGCTGTTTCCTGCATAAACAAAGTCAGATATTCTGCTGTTTCTTGTTTTGAACAATGGCTGAATGGTATTCAACCGGAAAAAGAGAATTTAACTGATGCTGATTTACGAAATGAGTATTTGATGCTGCATTTACGTCTCCTGATTGAAGGGTTGAATCTTAATCTATTTGAAAAAAGATTCGGATTTCAGAAAGAAGAATTCTATTTAAATCTTAACCGTCACATACAGGCTGGAGAACTTGTTAAAGAGTGTGAAATCGTTCATCTTACTAGTCTTGGTGTAATAATGGCGAATTCTGTTATTAGCGATTTATTTCTTTAAATCTCAATTGATTGTTTAAATATATTTGATATAATCAATATTATGAGCAAAAGAATAATAATTATTATTACAGTATTTATCTTTTTGATAGATTCTTTCCTGGTTTTTGCACAGGAAAATTCCGGTCCTTCTGATCAGGCTAAAGAAGCTTATAATAAGCCAAATTATTTAGAGCCCAAAGAATTGCTGGAAAGAGCTAAGCAGTGTTTGGCAGATGGTAAATTTGATGATGCCAGACTTTATGCTTTAAGGCTTTATTTTGACGGAAACAGAAATGTTAATCTTATAAATATGCTTGGATTGATTGAAATTCAAGATGGAAGACCTTTGCTAGGTGCTGAATGGCTTAGAAAAGCCAGCGCATTAGGTCTTAACAATAAGACTGCTCAAAGATATCTTCCTCGTCTTCCTCAAAAACCTCGACCTATACCGGTTGATCCTGCAAAACTAACAGACCATTTTGCAGAAATATCAGAAAATCTGCCTAAGCTTATAGAAAAGCTTTCTAACTCTAAACTTCATTATGAGGCTGTTTTAAAGGCATTAGAAAGAGGGCAGATGTATCTTGCTCTGGCTTTGGCAGAAGAATATGAAAAACGGTATCCAGAAACAGCGGATGGTTACGGACTTTCTGCCCTTTGTGCCTGGTATTTAGGTAGAAATACAGATGCTTTAAAGGTTGTTGAAGATAATATAAAAAAAGACCCATACAATGCGCTGTTGCTTTTTGTAAAAGCCATGATAAACGATTATCATGCAGCAACTTTTGCCGGAGGCTATTTCAGGGCTTTATATGATTTTGATCAATGGGAAAAAGCTTTAGGACTTGTAGAACAATATAGCAAACAGAATCCCAATTCTGCAGAAGCCTATATTACAGGAGCCCGTATCTTATTGGAACTTCATAAAACCAAAGAAGCCGGTGAAGCTTTGCAGGAAGCAGGAATCAGAGACCCTGGAAATCCTGAAATAGAACTTCTATGGGTTAATTATATGATTCAGAAGAATGAAAGGGAAAAAGCAGCTAGAAGATTAGTAAATGCTTTTAAGAGAGGTTACAACATGCCTTCGGTCAATTTGACTGCTGGAATTTTTGCTGTGCAGGATGGAAGACTGGAAGATGTTAATTTGATTCTTGATGAAGCAGCAAGCTGTTTGCCTTTCTCAGATCCGGAAGCATATCCTATTTATATTTCTATTGTTTTAACCTTAGATAGGCTTAGTGAAGCGCGTAAAGCTTTAAACTTATGGAAGCCGCGTTCTGGAGAAAGAAGTATGTACTGCTATATGGAAGCTTACTATTTCTTCAAGTCCAACCGCATAAAGGAAGCTTTTGAATGGCTTAGAAAAGCATTTAAGATGAATCCTAACCGCATAGATGTTCTGAGGTTCTTTATTGCTCTTCCTGTTCTTGAACAAGAAGATAAAAATCTTTATGCGCAGATAAACAACAAACTTTCTGAATTTTCTCAAGGTTTTATCAGTATGAAAGTTCCGGAAAGAATTATTCAGAAAGCTGAGAATAAGAAAGAGTTAGCACCTGGAATTACAGATTCTGGCGCACCGATTATTTTGGGCAATTTCAAAATATCTTTAGGGCAAAACATTGATGAAAGCGGCAGAGCAATGATTCATGGCGAGCTTACTGAAATGTACAGTCGTATTGCTTCTAGAATAGGCGGAATTAAAGAGCCTGTTAATATTAGGTTTATTTCAGCTGAAAATATGGGGCCTATGGTAGTAAATTACGATAAATCGAAAGATTTGATAATCGTAACTTCCAACTATTATGATAAAGATATGATTCGCAATATTATTATGGCCAATTTTAATGCCTTTACAGAAGAAGAAGTTACTTCTCTTATAGAAGAGTATCCTAAGCATCTTTTAGCTTCAGCTTTGTGCAGATATATGATAAATCATATTGATTCCAAGGCAAAAGACGCAGATTCCAAAAGCTACTGGATGAAGATGGGCTTGGCTGAAATATTAGCGGGAAGCAGATATACTTTAAGATATAGATTGCTTGTTGCTCAGAAAAGCATTGATACTCAAATGGCTAAAATATCTACTTTAAGTATGCTTAATTCAATTTTTACAGAAGGTTATACAACGCCGGCTATATTAGAAACCGCTACTGCTCAGTCATATCTTATGACAAGTTATTTGATTAAGAAATCCGGCGGTCTTGGAAAAGGCTGCAAACAAATGATGAACTTCATTTCAAAGATTAGTGAAGGTTCTGATTTTGATTCAACAGTTAAAGAAGTTTTCAATATTACTGCAAACGATTTTGACAAAGGTTGGAAAGAAGCGGCTGTCTGGGCTATGCAGCAGGGCGCTCCTTATGAATGGTAAAGAATATGGCTGAATTTTTTGCTTCAATGTCTGTTATAGAAATTATATTCAGTATCTGTGCCGGTTTAGGTTCGGTGTTTTTTATTCTTAGAGGTATTTCTGTTCTTGTAGGATTTAGCGGCTCTGATGGAGTTGATGGTGCAGATGGTGGTGGAGCTATAGAAGCCGATGGGAGCGCTGATATGTCTATGCTTCAGGATTTAGATGGAAATGGAATTCCTGATATTCTTGAAACAGATGCCTTGCCGGTAAAATATAAAAACAGATTAATAGAATTTTCTTTACAGAATATAAGTGCCTTTTTGATGATGTTTGGTTTGATTGGCCTTGCTATGATGAAATCAAGCGGTTTCGGTGCTGTTCCAGCTGTAATAGCTGGTTTTGTCGGTGGGGTTTTTATGGCCTGGATTTTAACAAAGGTTACCCGAAGCTTAATGAGACTAACTAGTTCTGGAAATAAAGTTATTACGACTTCAATAGGTAAAATAGGAACTGTTTATTTAACTATTCCAGCCAATGGAACTGGTCAGGTTCAAGTTGAGGTTTCCGGCAGTCTAGAAACAAGGGATGCTGTTTCGGCAGACAACGAAGAAATAAAATCAGGCACTGAAATTCAGGTTGTTTCAATAAAAGAAGGAAACGTTTTAGCAGTAACCAAGAATGTTCATAAATTGCCTTGCTGAGAGTTATCTGTTGACAGTTGTCGGTTAACTGTTAGTTGTAGTAGTTCGAAGAGTTGGTAGTATAAAAGATCTGCCCCCGCTATAGGCGGGGGAAGTGTCAGCATCAGCTGACGAAAGGGGGAGCAATGCAAAGGCATTGCGTTGATTCTTAGAAGAATTACGCAAAGCTAACGCTTTGCTCCCCCCTCAGTCACTTCGTGACAGCTCCCCCAATAGGCAAAAAGCCTTTGGGGGAGCATCAGTAAAGGAAATGACGAACAATTAGAACTTTCGTTATTCAATTCCCACGGGCGACTTCAGTCGCCGTCCCACAAGTTGCTTTAAGCAACTGTCCCACTATTTCCACAGAACCTTAGGCTCTGAACAACAACACCAATCATAACCCAAAGAATAACAATAACTACCAATTACTATATTTATATGCTAAGATAATAAAAAATATTCCAAGGAGATTTTTTTATGTGGCCAATAGTTGTAGGCGCTGGGATTTTTGCTTTACTTATTTGTGTAATGTTTGTTGTAAATCGTTATAGACGATGCCCATCTGATAAAATACTTGTTATTTTCGGTAGTGTTGGTGGCAATCGTTCTGCAAAATGTCTCCATGGCGGCGGAACTTTTGTATGGCCTATGATTCAAGATTATTCATACTTGAGTCTTACTCCTATGACCATTAATATTCCTCTTCAGAATGCTCTTTCTAAGCAGAATATTCGTATTAACGTTCCTGCAACATTTACTGTTGGTATTAGTACTGAAGAAGCAATTATGAATAATGCAGCAGAAAGACTGCTTAATATTTCAATAAAAGATGTTGAAGATTTAGCTAAAGAAATAATTTTCGGTCAGTTACGTCTTACTGTTGCTTCTTTGAAAATCGAAGAAATCAACCAGGACCGTGAAAGATTCTTACAGGAAGTCAGACAAAACGTTGAACCTGAATTGAACAAAATAGGCTTGAAGCTTATCAACGTTAACATCACAGACCTTACAGACAGTTCTAACTACATCGAAAGCATTGGTAAAAAAGCCGCTGCTGAAGCTGTTGAACGAGCTAAAATCGATGTTGCTGAACAGGTTAAATTAGGTGCTATCGGTGAATCTGCTTCAAATAGAGAAAAGACTATTGAAGTTGCCAAGAACCAGGCAGAAGCTGATAAAGGTCAGAAAGAAGCAGAAGCAGACCGCCGTATTTACGTTCAGAAAAAAGAAGCCGAAGCAGTAATCGGTGAAGCTGAAGCTAACAGCCGCAAAGCTATTGAAGTTTCAAAGAGAAACGCAGAAGCTGAAATGGGGCAGAAGGAAGCAGAAGCTGGCCGCCGTATTTATATACAGCAGAAAGAAGCTGAAGCAATCGAAGGCGAAAACAAATCTAAGGCTGCTATCGTTGTTTCCAATTCTCAATATTTGATTGCTCAGGCTGAAGCTGAAAAAAATGCTGAAATAGCTAGAAGAAACAGCCAGACTGAAATTAACAAGGCTCAGTATTTTGCTGAATTAGAACGTTTGAAAGCAGAAGAAATCGTTAATAAAGAAATCGAAAAGAGAAAAATTGAACTCGATGCTCAGGCCGAAGCTTCTAGAATCAGTACTGAAGCTCAAGGTCAGGCAGACGCTCTATTGAAGAAATACGAAGCAGAAGCAGAAGGTATTAAGAAAGTTCTTGCTGCTAAGGCAAATGGTTATGCAGAACTGCTTAAGAGTGTTAATGGTGATGCCAGAGCACTTTCTACTTTGTTGATGGTTGAAAAGATTGAAAATATCGTTGGCAAGCAGGTTGAAGCTATTCAGAATCTTAAGATTGATAAGATTACTGTTTGGGATTCCGGCAGTGAAAATGGTTCAACAACTTCTAACTTTGTTTCCAATTTCGCAAAATCATTGCCTCCTCTGCAAGATATAGCAGGCATGGCTGGAGTTGAACTTCCAAGCTACTTAGGTCATCTTAAGGAAGACAAAAAGGAAAACATGGAAAATTCTGCTAATACTGCTGTGATGCCAAAGAAAAGATAATATCTTTTCTGATAAAAAGGTAATATTTACAAAAGCCTGATTTGGTTATAATATAAGCCGAGTCGGGCTTTTTAATTTATGTCTCAAGGTTGTTTTTATGCAGAGAAAATATGATATAACTGGAATGAGCTGTACTGCATGTTCTGCTTATGTGGATAAGGTTGTCAGAAAAATCAGCGGCGTAAAAGAAGTAAATGTGAATTTGCTTACTAACTCAATGGTTGTTGATTATGATGAAAAGCAGACAAATGATGACGCTATAATTGCTGCTGTTGTTGACGGTGGTTACGGTGCGTCAGTAGTAAAAGAAATTAGTATAGAAAAGCCAGATAAGAAATCCGCTAATAAAGCTTCTGATGAATTGGTTGTAATGAAGAAGCGCATCATTTTTTCTTTTGTATTCTTAATACCTTTGTATTGGGTTTCTATGGGACATATGGTTAATCTTCCGCTTCCATCCTGGCTTTGCGGCACAGAAAACGCTATGTCTTTTGCTTTAATTCAATTTTTGCTTACTTTACCCATAGTATTTATCAATCAGAAATATTTTATAAGCGGCACAAAGAATTTTATCCATAAGGCTCCAAATATGGATTCTCTGATTATGACTGGTTCTTCGGCAGCATTATTATATGGCTGCTTTGCTCTGTTCAAGATCAGTTATGCTCTTGGTCATAACGATTTGGAAATGGTTAAAGCCTATTCTTCAAATCTATATTTTGAGTCAGCCGCTACAATTCTAACTCTTGTAACTTTAGGAAAATTCTTGGAAACACGTTCTAAGGGCAAAACCTCAGAAGCTATTGCTATGCTGATGGATTTGG
Source organism: Candidatus Rifleibacteriota bacterium (assembly GCA_017526725.1). Next base: position 749 of record JAFXRA010000197.1, on the reverse strand, counting down.
CTCCTAAAACGGCTATTGTAGAGCGAAATACTGTGGAAGGAGAAATCCCGGTCGAGCAGGTTGTGGTTGGGGATATTGTCATTGTTAAACCAGGAATGAGTATTCCGGTAGATGGGATTATAACCGAAGGAAATACTTCTGTTGATCAGTCTGCTTTAACTGGCGAAAGCATTCCTGTTGAAAAAACAGTTGGAAATGAGGTTGCTGCAGGCACTATTAATAAAAATGGTTTTATAAAATTTAAAGCCACAAAAGTAGGAAAAGAAACAACTGTAGCCAAAATTGTTGAACTGGTTGAAACAGCGGCGGCGACAAAAGCACCAATGGCTAGATTGGCTGATAAGATAAGCGAAATATTTGTTCCAACCGTTATTATAATTGCATTAATTACTGCTGTAGTCTGGCTTTTGGTCGGGCAAAGCTTTGAATTTGCTCTTTCTATGGCTATCTCTGTGCTTGTTATTTCATGCCCCTGTGCCTTAGGTTTGGCAACACCTGTTGCAATAATGGTTGGAACTGGGCGTGCAGCACAATCTGGTATTCTGATAAAATCTGCCGCTGCTTTAGAAAATACTCAGTCGGTAACAACCGTAGTACTAGATAAAACTGGCACGATAACTGAAGGTAAGCCTGTTGTTACCGATATTCTTTCTCTAAAAGGCATGGCAGAACACAATTTGTTTTCAGCAGCAGCTTCTCTGGAAAAGAAGTCTGAGCACATTCTTGGGCTTGCAGTAGTTGAAAAGGCT
>JAFXRA010000196.1 GCA_017526725.1 Candidatus Rifleibacteriota bacterium | reverse complement strand
CGGAACAGTCAAGCATTATAGCGACTATGGGAACATCACTCTTAGTATCAATGCTAGTATATGGGCGTTCGTAAGTTATTTTGAACTGATTGCCGAATTTTGAGGAAACAGCAGCGAAAGCTGCTGGCAATGCCTTTTTGTCTGCTGCAGCCACATACATTCCATTAGGAGTAACTTCACTCATAGCTTTGAGAGTCTTGGGGTCGTGGCCTTTGCCAAAGCCTATAGCCAAGAGAGTTGCTTTGCTTTTTCCTAATTTGCCGATAATCTGTTCTTTTGTTAAATCGCTGCCTTTGCCGTCTACTCCAGGTTCTCGGCTGTCTGCACCGTCAGAGAACAAAACTATATAAGGCTTCTTTTTGTTTTCAAGTAATTTCAAAGCTTTGTCTAAAGCGTCATACATAGCTGTAGCACCGATTGATTTAACGGTATCTAAAGCCTTGATTATTTCAGCTTTCTTTTCGCCTTTATGAATTGTTATTTTCTGGGCGAATTGAATAAACCTTACGTTTGAGCTGTCAGGCAGAGAGTTTACAAAAGTCTTGGCTGCCTCAACAGCAGGTTTCATATTTTCCCCCATAGAACCTGAAGAGTCTAGAACTAACACAACGTCAACAGGCTGAGGTTCACGTTCTATTTTGGTTACTTTCCCTTCAACACCGTTTTCTAGAACCTTAACTTCTTTTTCTTCTGGGAAAACATCTCGTTCTAATGGGTCATTTACTATTAATTCAATAGCACCTTTTGTATCTTTTACAGTTAGATTTGTAAGCTGAATACTGCCTGTATCTTTGTTTTCATCAGCAATAACATATTGCTTCCGAAGTTCGTTAATTGCTCTGGCATTTTCTGTTGGAATAACGACTTCGGTAGCTTCACCAGCACTTACAGGAATATTTTGAGCAAAACATTTGCCTTCGACACCATCCATATAAGGATTTTTAGCGAATAAAAGCTTATAAAAGCCTGCTGGAACTGTGAAAACGAAGTTCCCTGCATCGTCTAAAATTGGGTTAGTAAAGACTTTTTCGCCTTCGCTTGATCTGAAATATGGAATCAATTCAGCGCCTAGATTAGAGTCAACACCTTTTAAAACAAGAGTTCCGAAGGTTGAACCGTAATTAACTACCGGTAAATCACCGCCTGTTAAAAACTTCATTGTTATAGATTCAACTTCACCTTCAACTCTGATGTTGTAGTTTAAAAAACCGTCAACTGCTGGAATATCGTCTAATACAAATTCTTTGCTTTTGATTGTTTCCAATACTACTTCTTTTTCAAAGCTTTCATCATGCTTTTCGTAAGAAGTTTCGTTGTAATAGCGAATAAAAATCTTTGCCCCTTCTTCTGCTTTTATAGCTACTTTGGCTATCTGTGATTTTCCACTAACAGAATCTTGAGTGAAGAACAGGCCTTGATCTTTGCCGTCAAAATCTTCTCTCTTTAATGTCAGGGTGCAGTCATTGGGGATTACATTACTGCTTAAAAAGCTGATGGTTGAGTTTTCTTTATTTTCTGCAATTATAAAGCACTGCTTGTTATAAGCGGTTTTTAAAAAATAAACAGCATCTGAGCCTGTAGTTCTGTATCTTTGGGCTCCTGCTTGGGTTAGTTTCTTATCAAGCCATTCATAGTCAATACTTTGACAGTCTGGAATTTCATATCTCTTTATAAAGGGGTTCAAAACATTGAAAACAACAGGGGAAAATCCATCATAAACAGTTATTTTGATCGCTTCATCATTAGGTTCAAATTCAGCCTCAAAATCTCCTTTGGCTGAAGCAAGCATCTTGTCTATTTCTTCATTTGCTTCATTCTTTTGCTCATCTGTCATGCCTGATATGACAGTCCAACCTTTGTTATCAAGCTTTTCCAAATATCTTGAAAAAGGAACGAAGCTGTCTTTTGGTGTTACTGAATTGCTTATTTCAAAAGCAAAAGCTGTTGAAGCGATTAATGTTATTAATGAGATAAATATTATTATTTTTTTCATAATTTTCTTCGCTTTATATACTCTCCCAATTGTTTTTTATACAATAACAAATTAATTAATCAAATGGCAATAGAGACAGTGAATTAGTTCAGCTATTGTGGGGTGATACCTAAAACTCTACTAAGCGTAGGTAGAACAACAGAACTATATGAATTATAATTCCTTATCTTTTTTCAATCTCACATCCTTCATCTTATATCTTACATCTTACATCTTACATCTTGCTTTTAATCTGTTATTCCCATAGGAATATGATCTCTCAACTCGTATTCAAGCAAGTCAACAACATTATCGTAAACACGAATATTGTTAATATCGTCCTTTGTGGCATAAAGCTTGCCGTTTTCTCCAATATAAAGAGTAGAAGCAGGAAAATAGCCGAAACGTCCGACTGCCGTAATGTTGCATAAGGCTTTTTCCTTAACCTTTAAATAGATTTTAGAAAAATTATAACCAGTATCAGGTAACGTTGTGTCAAAAGTTGCTTTTCTCAGCAGTTCAACCTGGTCGGTATCTTCGTCAATAGAATCATAGCAGTCAAAAAAGAACCTTGTGCAGTCTATTTCGTATTTAAAAGTAGGAGACATCGCAGAAAAGAGGTAAGCATAGCGGGAAATAAACTTTTCGGCTGTGGGATACAAATTAACTTTGGCTCTTTTATAAGACTCTTTTATGGTAGAAATTTTCCAACTATTCTTTTCGTTATCGCCAGCTATTTCCATCATTTTAGTTATTCTTTCTCGTAGAGTTCCCTCTAATTTGTAGCCAAAATCTGTTTCAAGAGCCTCTTCGTCTATTTCTTCATCATCATCATCTTCTTCTTCGATATATTTTTGTTTATTATCTTCTATGTTTTTTTTATTGCCCCAAAGCAATTTTTCTACATAATCTATATTCTCATTATCTAAGTTGTTTTCTACCATAGCATAGACAAGATCGCAGAATTCTTTGGGACCGTATTCTCTTCCTGTGATGCTGGTTATTTTTTCTTTATAAAGAAAAGCCTCGAAAACATAAGTAATTTCGAAAGCGTTGTGAATACATCTGCCTTCAATATAGGTGCAAGGCTCATAAGGATGACAGGTCAGTTTATATCTTTCGTTTCCTTTGCATAGATAATAATTATTGTCTGACTTTAAAAGCTTATAAGTATCGTCTTGAAAAACAGTTAGATTATCAGTTTCGATTTTAACTTTATCTATGTTTTTGCCTGAATCTTGAGAATCTGCTTCTTGAGACTCTTCTTTGATTTCGTCATCTTTACTGTATGAGTAATAACCCTCTACGACTTTTATAACAGAACCTGGCCGAGGTTCATCAATAGGATTAGAGTGTTCATCATGCTCTTTAGAATCGCTGATTTCAATAAAGCATAACTTTTCTCTGTCGTAATCCCAGTGAAGTTTTGAATACCAATAGTTCATCAAATCAATATGAATTTTTACTTCTTTTTCCCATCGATCTGGTGGAAAACCAATTTTTACTAGTGCCAGATATTTTTCAAAACCATGTAATCTGGAATCTTCTATAGCATTGTAATCATATTTTGTATATTCAATATATTTCCATCTGTTATTTTCGGCATAAGCTCTGTAATAACGCCATCTTTTGGGGTATCCCATTTTTTTATCGAATT
>JAFXRA010000195.1 GCA_017526725.1 Candidatus Rifleibacteriota bacterium | reverse complement strand
CTTATAATATTATAGTTGATTTTCCCATTAAAAACTAGTAAAATACATCGAAGTTCTTTTGTGTCTATAGCTCAGATGGATAGAGCCCAGGATTCCTAATCCTGTGGTCGCGTGTTCGAATCACGCTAGACACGATTACAAGACCCTTTCACCAAGAAAGGGTCTTTTTATTTTTCTTCATTCAGAAAAAGCCATTCCTAGCTTTTGAGATAGGTTTTTCTTCATTGAATCAACCCAATATCCTTTATAACCGAGTTTTTCAGCTCTACTTAAAGCAAGATATGCTCTTCCATTAAGATTTTTCTGTGAATAAGCCATTGCAAGAAGAATCTGATTCCATCCTTTATTAGCTTTTAATCTTTCTAAATATTCAATAGTTTTATCTGGCTGATGAAGAGCTAAATGCAAAGAAGCCATATCACAAACTACCAAATCATTTGTAGGATTCAACTTTAAAGCAAGTGAAAACTCTTCAAAAGCATCCATATAAGAGCCATGACCAGCAAAGATTAATCCTAGAGCACGGTGAGCATCTGCATCGTCAGGAGATTCATTTATCAACTTTCTGGCATAGCCTTCAGCCTTAAAATATTCTTCTTCAGTAGAACAGCCAAGCAATGAAAGATAAAAATAAATTTTTCCTAATTCAAGATAAGAAGAAGCCACAACATCATCCTTCGATTCAAAGTTAATAGCTTCTTCATAATGGTTCCAAGCTGTTCTCAATAATTCTGCATTACCTAATCTTAATCCTTCTTCAACCATGGTTTCATAATCCCCAAGGGGGACACCTTCAACCACTCTTATAGATAAAGCGTGAGCTGAAACAGCCATTACCATGAAGGGCAAAAAAATAATCAAGAATTTGATTTTATTGTCAATAGACATTCCTATCCTCCTAATGTTATAACTACAATATTATGTATCATGATATAATGATTAAAATCTACTAAAATTAAGTTAACGATGAAAAATACTAAAAAACAATTAAATCAAATAACCAAAACTCATGTAGGTAAATGCAGCGGTTTTACCCTGATTGAAATATTAACGGTTGTATTTTTAATAGGAATTATTGCTCTTCCTTTTACAAATATGTTCATGTTTGGGGTAAGAGGCAGCACCAATAACGCTGAACATGTAGTAGCTTACAATCTCGCAAGAGAAAAAATTGAAGAAATTAAAGGACTGCCGTTTAATACAGTCCAATCTGATTATAAAAATTTCAGAGACGTTTTTCTAGACAGGCCAAAATATGATGATGCCTACTACAATGAAGATAGTTTTGTCTCTTATTTTTCAGATGTTTTTACAGAAAGTTCTTTGAAACAATCAGAAAAAGCTACATCTTACAAAAAATTAAAAGAATTATATCCAAAAGCTTATCTGAAACCACTAGATTTATATCCAAACGACTATGATTCTCTTAGACGTGTAACTTTGGTAGAAGAAATCAGCGAATCGGCTATGCCCCCAAAACTGAAAAAAATAATTGTTTTAGTATATAATGATAAGAATCAAAAAGTAGCAGAGTTAAGATCTTATATAGGGAAACACAAATGAATAAAAGCAAAAAGAAGGGCTTTACCCTAGTTGAAATATTGATGGGGATGTCATTGACTGTTCTGGTTGGCGGTATTCTATATTTGATGCATTCAACCGGGATTTCTACAGTCAACAAAGGTGCAACCAAATTGCTTCTTACTTCAGAAGTAAGAAACAAAATGGAGCATATTGTTCAGGACCTTAGAAATACCAAGGAAGTATTGGAAGTAAAGCCTGACTATTTGAAGATTAGAACATATAAATACTCTATAGATCATCAGGAACCCGGAGAAGACGCCTTGGTTACCGTAGAATATGAAGTTGAAAGAAACGAAAAAAGACACATTCTCTGGCGAAATGAAAATCGTGAAAACCCCAAAAAACTTTTAACTTTTGATAAGATAGATGAAAACATTTTTAAACCCTACTTTGAATTAAATTCAGAAGAAAGCCCTGCCGGCTGGATGTATTATCCTTTTGATATGGTTTCAAATGACTCTTGGCAACGCTCAAGAATAACCTATATCAAAGTTTTGCTATCATTCTCTCAAGGCAAAGAAAAAACATCCCTAGAAACTTCTGCAACATTGAATCCTGCATTATCTCGTTTAAGACAGCCCAACTGGAAATTAAGGTAAAATAAAGCCTTAACTATTCATTAACAAGAAAACCAATATATTCAGGTGAAAAAATGATAACTAGAAGAAACAGCAAAAAGATATACATAGGAAAAACAGCTGTTGGCGGTGATTCTCCTATTACTGTCCAAACAATGACCAAGACAGATACACGTGATGCGAAAGCAACAGGTGCAGAAATTAAACGTTTACATATTGCCGGATGTGACATTATCAGACTTGCCGTTCCAGATATGGAAGCAGCAAAAGCTCTGAAAGAAATTTGTCAAAATAGTCCCATTCCTGTTATGGCAGATATTCATTTTGACTACAGATTAGCTCTGCAATCTATAGAAAGCGGAGTCCACGGATTAAGACTGAATCCAGGCAATATAAGAAGTGAAGAAAAAATACGTGAAGTTATCGCGGCCGCCAAAGACCATAAAATTCCTGTCAGAGTTGGAGTTAATGCAGGTTCATTAGACCCTGACCTTAAAGCCAAATATGGCGGAGTAACAGCAAAAGCTCTTGCAGAATCAGCTTTAAAAGAAGTTGCTCTTTTAGAAAAATGCGGCTTTGATATGATAAAAATAGCTGTTAAATCTTTTGACATAGCTACAATGACTGAAGCAGTAAAAATTGTTGCCTCTTCCTGTGAATATCCACTTCATTTAGGAGTTACCGAATCTGGTTTACCAGAAGACGGAATCGTGCGTTCTTCTATAGGAATCGGAAGTCTTCTGATGCAGGGGATCGGTGATACTATAAGAGTTTCACTTACTGGAGACTCTGCAGAAGAAGTTAAAACCGGTATAAGAATCCTAAAATCATTAGGTTTAAGACAATCTGGTCCCACAATAGTTTCCTGCCCAACATGCGGAAGAACAGAAATACCTCTTCAGAAAATAGCCAACCAGGTTAAAGAACGCTTAGAAGGAATCACTGAACCGCTGCATGTTGCTGTTATGGGCTGTGTAGTAAACGGTCCTGGAGAAGCAGAACAAGCAGATTTTGGAATAGCAGGCGGCAAAGACAGCGGTCTGGTATTCAGACATGGAAAAGTAATTAAAACTCTTCCGTCAGACCAGCTAGTAGATGGACTAATAGAAGAAATTAACAAATATCTAAACAAAAATTAATGGAGATTTTGATGGTTTCTGAACATAAAAAAAGCAAACAATCTATTTATATATTTGTAATAATCGCGTTTTTCACTTTGGTTTTATCTTCCGACAAAAGTTTTGCCAAGGAAGATAAATCTTCAATAGTTCTTTATAATACCAATGTTGAATTTTCTTATCACCAGCCGTTCAGAAGTTCATACAGGTCTAACCATCCAAGCTATATTGAAATTCCCAGATTAAACCATATTTTAAATCTGCTTCAAAACTATGTTCAATATTTAAAAAAGCTTAACCGTGTGAAAGGCAACCCTAACATAAAAATCAATTATGCTCCAGATGCATCTTTTGATGATAATCTTCCACAAAGCAGAGTTATAAAAATAAATAACCTTGGTTTAGCCAACATACTGCAAAAAACTAATCAGTATCTTGTCGAATATGGATTTGTTACATCGGAAAACATAATTGATTCTGTTGAAGGCCTCTATAGTCTGCAGGAAAGCGATATAACCAGACCGAACAATTTTTCAAAATCATCTTATTTCAAGAATCTTTCTTTACATATTCCCAGCAATGAACCAGATACGGAATATGAATTAAGCCGTAAATTTGTCTTAACTACCAGACCCTCTCAAAAAACGAATAAGATTTATAAACTATCTTTTGAAAAAGAAAAAGACCAGAGCGGGGTCTTTTCTGAAGAAGCAAAAATCTGGTTCCAAAATTTTAAAATATCTTCATCAGAAAAGTATCTTGCTTTAACAGACGGTTTGGTTCCCTGCCTTATAAATCTAGAAACCAAAGAGTTTAAAGAAATATTTAAAAACCAGAAAGGCATTACGCTTTTAGACTGCGAATGGTCACCCACTCAGAATCTATTGGCCGGAATGATATTAGACGACAATACTTCAGAACGTTATGCCTTTATTTATGACGCCGACAAAGGCATTATGCTTGATATTGACAATTTTTCAAAAAAATTTGAAGCCAATTATCTTTATGCTACACCAATATGGGCTCCAAAAGGGAATAAGCTGGTTTTTATTTCTGCTAAATCAATTCATTTAATTGATTTAACCAACAATAAGGTACAGCCCAATCTAGTAAGTATAGAAGGAGAAATAGGTGAATTCATATGGTCTGAGGATGCCAATTCTTTTGCATTTGTTGAAGTCAAAGGCCAGACAAGAAGTCAGTATCACTTTGACGACTATGATTTCAGAGGCTGTGTTCTTCATAGATACAGATTTAATAATTCTTTAATACAGGTTGCAGAAGACTATGCTCAGCAGATAGAATCAAGAAATACTATTAAAATAATTTCATTTACTGACAGAGACCAGATTATGTATTTGGAAGGCAAGCTAGTTGCCCCTGAAGTTCCTGGAGCAACCTGGGATTTAACCAAAACATTCAACGCATATTTAACTCCATTACCTACAAACAAAATAAATAACGAAAAAGACCAAAAGACAGAAAAAACTAAGTCTCAGCAGCTTCCAATGCAGTATCTCTATGTCTATAGAAGTCTTGACAGCAAAAATGCCAACATTTATGACTCAGGTATGGGGCATAGCAATCTTCTTTATACAGAAGATTTTTATAGCAGCTGGTTTATAGGTCTTTACAGACAAAGCGGAATAGGTTACAAAGGTCGGGTTTACAGCTTTAGATCATCTCCTTATCCGTTCCAATGTTATAACTATATATATTTCCTAGATAAACCTCAAGGACAAGCAAGACTGCTTCTTAAGTTCCTTCAGGATTACAACATTCGTTCAACAGATTCAGACAGTCAACAGAATACTATCTTTATGCAGACAAACTTTTCAGGAATCTTAAATATCTGGTATATATCAACAGAAGACTTATTCAAATATCTTGTCAATGGTGAAAAAAAAGCAAAAGCTCAAGACGATCAAGATGAAGAATCAGATGATGATAATGATGACGAAAACAGTGATAATGAAGAAGATAGTAATGAAGACAACCGAGAAGAGGCTTCTGATACTTTAGTCGATACAACAGAATGATAAAAACATCTATATTTGTCTATAAAAGGAAAACACAATGAAAAAAAGATTAATGCTTTTCTTGATACTTGGTTTAACCCTACTCTGCAATAAAGCTTTTGCTACAAAAGCGATTTATGATGACACCCATGGACAAACCGCAGAAAATGCAGACTGGGTTACTGATGGTGCTTATTCCGAAATGGCAGATATGCTTAAGGCAGAAGGTTTTGAAATAGATGATTTGAGCGCTAAAGCCAAAGATGGCCTTTTTACATCTGATTTATTAAGCAATTATGAGGCTATTATTTTGGCAGAACCTAATAATCCTTATTCTGAAGAGGAAATGAAGCTTTTTGTTGACTTCGTTAAAAATGGCGGAGGTTTGTTCATTATAGGCGATCACGACCATTCAGATAGAAACAGAAACGGTTGGGATTCAGTAAGAATATTCAACAGTTTTACTCCTAATTTCGGTTTTAAGATACAAAAAGATGTTATCCTTTACGAAGCACCATTAGCAGGAAAAGTCAACAAGCAACACCCTGCCATGTATGGTTTCAGAGCAGTCGGCGTCTGGGCAGGCGGAACATATGATGTTTTTGAAGCACCGGAAGCAAAGGCAGAAGGTTTGGTTTACAGTGCTATAACCAAATCACCTTATATAGTTGTTTCAGAATACGGTAAAGGCAGAGTTTTTGCTATAGCAGACAGTTCTCCTTTCGATGACGGCACAGGCAGCGAAAGGACTCAAGGAGCAAAAGGCAAAAAACTTCATGACAGCTATGATTCATTCTGCTATTCTCACCCACAGATTGCTTACAATGCAATGTGCTGGGTAACTGGTAAAAACCCAAATAAAAGAATTCCGTCAAAAAAAGTTCCAATGCATTATGAAGCACTGGAATCAGAAAAAAAGATAAACATTCTAATTGATGCCGCTCATGGAAACGCTTCAGGCGACAAGATGAAAACCTTTGAAAAACACATGACCAAGTGCGGTTTAAAAGTATATTACACTCTTAACCTTTTAAAGCCCAGTATGCTTAAGAAATTTGGCACAGTAATTCTTCCAGACCCAAGTCTTAAATACTTGGAAACAGAAGCAGAAGCTATCAGCGAATGGTGCAAAGAAGGCGGCAATCTTGTAATGGGCTGTGCATGGGATTCCTCAAAACTTCGAGGAACAAAAACTCTTAATCACGTTTTAGACTTATCTGGTGCGATAATGCGTTTTAACGATGACCAGATACACGATCAGACCAACAAAACCAACAAGCCTTGGGGCGTAATCGCACATGTTGTAAGCAGCGAAAGCCCTATAATGAAAGGCGTTAAGCAGCTTATTTTCTGGGGTTCATGTTCGTTAATTCATCGCGACAATAGATGTTTAAACGAAAATGATGATGTAACCATTCTAGTTAAAGGTGATGATGATACTTTTAACGTAGACGGTTTCCCGAAAAAGCCTGCCGTAATGTATGAAAAAGGCTCTGGTATTCCAATGATGGGTATGGAAAATGTTGGCAAAGGCAGAGCAGTTTTAATCGGCTGCTGTAATTTTACTGACTACCAATATCCTGACAGCGACATTAATATGGCAATGCCTGGTCCCCCACCCTTTGAACATGAAACTCCTGAAATGTATGATAATTTAATGCAGTATTTATCAAAGTAACTTAAGTATCTAAAACAATAAAACCAATCTTATATATTAACGTTAAGATTGGTTTTATGCTTTAGGTTTACTTACAATAACAATCGCCATCTGGAACGTAAAAATCCATAGCTTTTGATTTTTCTCCTATTCCAACTTTCCAGGCTGTAATAGGAGAAATATAACTTTTGTCTATGCCATCATAACCAGCATTAAGCATAATTTCGTTAGGATAGTTTTTCTGCGCAGCATTTGACTGTTCTTTTCGGTAATTTTCTCTTTCATACAAATCAAAAGCACCGAAAGCATGAAGTGTTTCATGGGCTATAGTACCTGGGTCAATGGGGTCTCCCCAACCACTTTTAAATAACCATGTAAAATCGTGGTAATCATCAGGATTTGAGCCGGCATAATCAAGATAACAATATGAACGACCATCAATATCAATAATAAAATTAGTTACAATGTTTTCGCATTGAGTTTCATAGCGAATTTTCTTTTTAAATTCTTTACTTGATACCCCCATGCTTTTTAAAATCTTAAGAAAACTATCATAAGGATCAGGATCTTCTTCGTTAAGTCCATATAGTTTATCTATGACTACTGCTGTATCGCCTAGCGGGTAAATATTTTCAAAAGTAATTGTAGAACCATATTTTTTGGCTTCTCTAGTCAGCCATTTTTCAGCTATTTCCAAATTCTTTTTATAAAGCTTATGATAATTGTCGTTTTTCCAGTTCTTATCTGATACGAAGAAAGAGCAAACACAGATGCTACCTCTTAATGTCTTGGCAAAACCAACTTTTTCAGTATGGAAATAACCATCATCCGGAAGAACAGTTCCTTCTGGTACATGAAAGAAAGCATCATTGAGCAGAGTATGACTTTTGCCATGTTTACCGCTTTCTACAGCCATATCGTGACTTTTTCTTTTTTTGCTAGAGCCTTTTATGTTCTTATCAATTTGAGAAGATTCGCTATCGGTTTCTTCTACTTCTTCTATTTCTTCCCCATCTTCTTCATCTTCACCCTCTTCGTCTGCTTCATCGGAATCATCTATTTCTTCATCTTCAGATTCTTCGGAATCTGTATCTTCGTCATCTAATTCGTCGTCTTCTTCATCATCATTTGCTTTTTTATTCGCACCTTGGCTCAAAGCAAACATATCGCCTTTAGTAAAAGTATTATCGCTAATGGTGGTCTTGTCAGACAATTCTATTGGAACAGATTCTTTTGTGCCATATAAGTAATCATCCATTCCTGTATTATCTCTTGAAAGAACGATAGAAGAAAGACCTATAACAGAAGCCACTGATAAAGCAATTATTTTGTATTTCATGTATTTATCCTTTTTTTAAAGCATAGAGCGAAGAGTTTTCTCCTAAAGCCCCTCCTTGAGGAGGGGAATTATAGGGGTGGTGACCGAACCAGAGTAAACCTTGTTTAGCGATAGCGTATTATAATTCAAAGAACTAAAGTTTACTATAGTTAGGTCACCCCTCCGCTTACTTCGTAAGCACCTCCCCTCAAGTGGAGGCTTTAGGAACATCAT
>JAFXRA010000194.1 GCA_017526725.1 Candidatus Rifleibacteriota bacterium | reverse complement strand
TTCAAAAGGTTCTCAGTTTTCCAGAAAACCTAGATAAATACCTAACAACAGAGCGAATTTGTGACTTAATCAAGCTTCATTACCCATCTGTTTGGCAAGAAATAAACAACTCATTCCCAAATATGTCTGATTACCCTCAAATATTGAATCAGTATACCCCCTCAAACTTTGTGGCAAGTGCTCTTAAATACTATTCTATCAACAATGCAATTCCTGGCTTAGAACAAAATGAGTTAGATATTCCCAATATAAACTCTAAAGAAAAAAGCCAAAACCTAATTACAGTTTGGAAACTAAGAAAGATTTAAATATAGTTTTCATATCCTCTATAAAAACAACGAAACAAAATAGCAACTAACATAAGTTTATCATTAAAACTCATATTGAATTTTTATTTGCTATACTTTATAATGTTCATATTAGAAACACATATTTAAACAGATAAAATTATGAAAGAAAACAATAACTATAATAATAGAAAAGCACGGATAATAGATTTACCCAAGATTCTAGACAGACGCGGAAATCTTTCAATCATCGAAGAGATGAAGAATATTCCATTTGAGATAAAGCGTTCATTCTGGATATATGATGTTCCTGGCGGAGAAACAAGAGGTGGTCACGCTTACAAAGAAACACAAGAGTTTATAGTTGCTTTATCTGGAAGTTTCGATGTGGTAATAGATGACGGCAAAGAGAAGCAAACTTTTTCTCTAAACCGTTCTTATTATGGGCTTTATGTGCCAAAGATGATGTGGAGACAGATGGCAAATTTTTCAACAAATTCACTGGCTTTGGTGCTTACCTCAACTGATTATGACAAATCTGATTATATTCATGATTATCAAAGCTTTTTAAAGGAAAAAGAGCTATGAAAAACAATAAAACTACTGTTTATGATTGTTCAATCATAGAACTTAGCAAACATCATAGTGAAGTAGGTAATCTTACTGTTGTTGAAAATGGGAAGACTGTTCCATTTGAGGTTAAAAGGCTCTATTATCTTTATGACGTTCCAGGTGGCGAATCTAGAGGTGGTCATGCCCACAAGAAGCTACGACAATTGATAACAGCTGCCAGTGGAAGCTTCAGTGTAGTACTTGATGATGGTGAAGTTAAGAGAACAGTTACTCTCAACCACCCTTACGAAGGGCTGTTAATTGTTCCAGGTATTTGGCGTGATTTGGTTGATTTCTCTTCTGGTTCAGTTCTGCTTTGTTTAGCATCTGAAAAGTATGATGAAAACGACTATATTCGTAACTATGAAGACTTCAAAGCTTACAAAACCAGCTTTGAGTGAATTAGGAATGAGGAGTTAGGAATTTCCTAAAGCCACTACTTGAGGAGGGGTGGCAGCCGTAGGCTGACGGGGTGGTGACCTAACTAGAGTAAATTTTGTTCTTTGTCAAAACGTCATTGCAAGGCTTCGTAGAAGCCGTTGCAATCCATAATTGTTTTCAAACAAAACATTTAGATAAAGGACAAAGCAAGTTAGATAAAAACAATAAAAGACAACTACGCTTTCGTAAGCAAATATAAAAACAAGAGGTAATAATGATTAAATTTCTAGACTTATATAAAGTTAACGAGCTTCACCGAGCAGAAATAGACGAAGCCATAAAACGAGTTCTAGATTCTGGCTGGTATTTATTAGGCAAAGAAGTCGAAAGCTTTGAAAAAGAATTTGCAGAATACTGCGGAACAAAATTCTGTATAGGTGTTGCCAATGGTCTTGACGCTCTTACATTGATATTTAGAGCTTATAAAGAATTAGGAAAACTAAAAGATGGTGATGAAGTAATAGTTCCGGCAAATACTTACATTGCGTCAATTTTAGCTATTACAGCTAACAATTTAAAACCAGTTTTGGTTGAACCCGACTTAAATACTTACCTAATAGACCCAAAAGAAATAGAAAAAGCTATTACTCCTAAAACTAGAGCTATTCTTCCAGTGCACCTTTACGGCAGACTCTGCGATATGGATTCAATCAACTCAATTGCCCAAAAGCATAATCTTCTTGTTGTAGAAGATTCAGCTCAAGCCCATGGAGCAACAAGAAAAGGAGTTAAAGCAGGTGCTTTTGGCAATGCCAGCGGTTTCAGCTTCTATCCAGGCAAAAATCTAGGTTGTCTTGGCGATGGTGGCTGTGTTACCACAAGCGACAAAGAACTAGCTGATGCGATAAGGGCTCTTCATAACTATGGCAGTCACAAGAAATATCATAATATTTATAAAGGCCTAAACAGCCGTTTAGATGAAATTCAAGCTGCTGTTCTTCGTGTAAAACTAAAATATCTAGACGAAGAAAATCAGAAACGCAGAGTAATAGCCAATTATTTCTGTGAAAACATTAAAAATCCTCTTGTAATTCTGCCTATATTAGGTGACAAAGATGAAATATGGCACGTATTCCCTATAAGAGTTAAAAATAGAGATAATTTCCAAAAATATCTTACAGATAATGATGTTCAAACAATAATACATTATCCTATTCCGCCTCATAAACAACAGGCTTACGAGGAGTGGAACGATCTGTCTTTCCCGATAACAGAACAAATCCATAACGAAATAATCAGTCTGCCCATCAGCCAGGTCATGACAGATAAAGAAGCTAAGGAATTGGTTAAAGCAGTAAATGATTATAAAGGCTAACATTGTTAGCAGTAGGAGAAAATATGGAAATACTAGAAGTAAACAAAAAAATATACGATGAATC
>JAFXRA010000193.1 GCA_017526725.1 Candidatus Rifleibacteriota bacterium | reverse complement strand
TCTTTCATTTTAAGACACCCTGACTGTTTTGATGCTTGTATTGCACTAGCTGGCGTTTACGATTTAAGAAGAGTTGTTGGTGATTATTGGGATGATAACGTTTATTTCAATTCTCCAGTAGATTATTTGCCGAATCTCAACGATGAATGGTTCTTGGAAAGACTTAGAGATAGCAGAATCATAATCTGCACAGGTCAGGGTGCTTGGGAATGCCCGGATGACAGCAGAAGAATGAAAGAAATCTTCGAAGCAAAAGGTATTCCAGCTTGGGTTGACCTTTGGGGCTATGATGTAAACCACGATTGGCCCTGGTGGAAGATTATGCTTCCTCACTTCTTACCATACATACTTAGCTAATTAAGTAAGATATTCCTTAATCCCCCTTAACAAAGGGGGTATACTTGAAGAAACAAATGCTTAGACAGCCTGATTATACAACTTTTGCGAAGTTTTATGATTATTTTGAGCTGGAGGGCACTACAGAAACAGCAGAATTAAACGCTTTCCTGACTGAAGTTTTTAAGAAAAACAAAGTTAAGACAGTTTTGGATTTCGCCTGTGGAACTGGTGCCCAGAGCATTGGTCTTGCTAGAAACGGCTTTAATGTTACTGCTGCCGACTTGGATAAAGGAATGCTCAAAGTAGCTTCCCAAAAAGCTAAGAAAGAAAAGCTGAAAATCAATTTCCGGCAGGGTAACATGAAGTCTGCTAAATATGGTAATTTTGATGCCGCTATTTGCATTTTTAATGCTATTGGTCATTTAACAAGGTTAGATTGTTCGAAATTTTTTCAAAATGCTTATAAAAGTTTGAACAACGGCGGAATTTTCGTTTTTGATATTCTTAATTTTAAAGCTTTAAAAACAGATATTTTTGATTTATATAAGCATATAGATGAAGAAGCAGAAGTCGACGGTTGGCTTGTAAAACGCGTCAGAGACTGCTCATTAAACAGAAGACTCAGGCAGATTACAATAAAGTCATACACTGCTTGGAATGATACTATTCACTTTGATTCCCTTATAGAAAATTGGCAGATGCAGATTTATGACAGGGATGAGCTTGCCAAAATGCTTGATTATTCAGGTTTTTCTAAGGTTGACTTTTATGACCAGAATGGTGCACCATTTGAAGATAACCGATCTGGCTGTATAATGGCGGTATGCTTTAAGAATTAGGAATTGAGAATTGAGAAATGAGAATTGAGAATTGAGAATTGAGATATAAGACCATAACTTGAGATATAAGTTTAAAGAAATACTTGCTACTTCAATCTTATATCTTATATCTTAAATCTTATATCTAAAAAAATAGAAAAGGAATGAAACAAATGAAAATAAAACGTGGTCACCCTTACCCTCTTGGCGCAACATACGACGGCAAAGGCGTAAACTTTGCTCTTTATTCCGAACATGCTGAAGGTGTAGAACTTTGTCTTTTTGACGAAGAATTAAACGAAACTCAGATCCCTTTGCGCAACAGAACCGCTTTCGTTTGGCATGTTTATGTGGATGGTATAAAACCTGGCCAGTTCTATGGGTATAGAGTGCACGGACAATACAGACCGGAATTGGGCTTGCGTTTTAATCCGCGTGTTTTGCTGATGGACCCTTATGCTAAGGCTCTGAGCGGTACAGAAAATCACGAAGAAGGTTTGTTTGCATATAATAATTTTAGTCCTAATAAAGACTTAGATGTGAGTGTGGACTACGCTAGCGGCACTCCCTTTTCTATTGTTATGGAAGATAACTTTGACTGGAGCGGTGATGTTAAGCCTAGATATCCTTTTAACCGCTGTGTAATATATGAAGCACATGTTAAGGGAATAAGCAAACTTCATCCTGAAGTGCCTGAAGAACTGAGGGGCACCTATGCCGGTCTTGCTTCCGAGCCAATTATTGCTCATTTAAAGAAACTAGGCGTTACTACAATAGAACTTTTGCCTGTTCATCAACACATCGACGACCCCTTCCTATATGAAAAGGGCTTAAAGAACTATTGGGGTTACAGCACTCTTTCTTATTTTGTTCCTGAAATCCGCTACAGTTCCGATAAAAGCATAGGCGGTCCCGTAAGAGAATTTAAAGAAATGGTTAAAAAGCTTCATCAGGAAGGCTTTGAAGTTATTTTGGATGTTGTGTACAACCATACCTGCGAAGGCAATCATCAAGGCCCGACTATGTGCTATAAGGGCATCGATAACATAAACTATTATAGATTGCAGCCTGACAACAAACGTTTTTATAAAGATTATACAGGAACAGGCAATACAATAAATGTAGTGTGCCCCCAGACATTGCATCTTATAATGGATTCTTTGCGTTATTGGGTTAATGAACTGCACGTAGATGGCTTCCGTTTCGACCTCTGTTCAACTCTTGCCCGGGAAATGCATTATTGGAACCAGCTTTCCAGTTTCTTTACAATTATCCATCAAGACCCTGTAATAAGCCAGGTTAAGTTGATTGCTGAACCTTGGGACGTTGGTGAAGGCGGCTACCAGGTCGGCAATTTTCCTGTTTTATGGGCTGAATGGAACGCCAAATTCCGTGATATAATGCGCTCATTCTGGAAAGGTGACGGCGGTACAGTCGGAGAAATGGGCTACCGCTTGACGGGCAGTAGCGATTTATACGAACTAGACGGCAGAAAACCTTATTTGAGCGTGAACTTTATTACTGCACACGACGGTTTTACTCTTAGAGATTTAGTTTCCTACAACGAAAAACATAACCATAATAATATGGAAGGGAACCGTGATGGTCACTCTGACAATCGTTCTTGGAATCATGGCGTTGAAGGCGAAACCGATGATGCGTATATAAATGAACTAAGGGCACGACAAATGCGTAATTTGATGTCTACACTGCTGTTCTCGCAGGGCACGCCAATGATATGCGGTGGCGATGAATTGATGAGAACTCAGAGAGGCAATAATAATGCTTATTGTCAGGATAACGAAATAAGCTGGTATGACTGGAATCTTAGCGAAGAAGCAAAGGCTATGATTGATTTTACCAGTGAAGTTATCAACATAAGACGTGAGCACCCGGCTTTGCATAGAAGAAAATTCTTCCAGGGGCGTATGATAAGAGGTTCTAATATTCGTGATATTATCTGGTTCAGACCAGATGGCCAAGAAATGAGCGACGAAGATTGGAATAACCCTCATGGCAAGGCTCTGGCTATGTTCCTTTCCGGAACAGGCATTGATGATATTGATGAAGAAGGCGATCAGATAAAAGATGATAATCTTATGCTGATTTTGAATTCGTCTTCACATGATATTGAATTTGTTTTGCCTCAGTGTAATGCTGATTGGGAATGCCTTGTTGATACTGTTTCCCCGAAAAAATCTGAAGAAATCGTTTATTCTGGCGGAAAAACGATGGTTAAGTCTCGTTCTTTGAAGTTGTTTAAGTGTAATCACAGATTTCTTGAAAGAATGACAAAAATTAATCATTTGGTTCAGCAGATAAAGGAATCTCAAGAAGAGCAGAATAAAGAATCGCAGGAAGAACAGGTTAAGGAACCTCAAGAAAACCAAAATTCTTGAATTTTTTTCCCACATTGGAAGGTAGTAATATTAAATTATTGTAGAAGGAATAATTCTAAAGCTTCCCCTTGAGGGGAAGTGGTTCCGTAGGAACCGAAAGGGTGACCTAACTATAGTTGACTTCCGTTTGTAGTTGGTTTTTAGTTTTTGTTGTTTTTATTGTTTAATCGAAGGCTAGAATGCAAACGATTGTCTAAAAATAATCGATACTTTGCTAGCATTCTAATAACAATAACTACAATAATTACTAACTACAATAAAAACCAATTACAATACGTAATCGCTAAAGATAGTTTTCTATAGTTTAGTCACCACCTCTTTGGGTTTGAGGTATAATTGATGTTAAAAATCGCTCGAAAAACAGAATGTTGTAAGGTTTTGGGCCCAGGTGACCGTGCAGTAATCTGGTTTTATGGTTGTTCTAGAAATTGTGACGGCTGTATAGCCAAATCAATGAATCATTCAGAAATTTTTGCAGAATGTACCCCTGAAGACCTCTATGAATGGGTTAAAAACTGCAATAACATTGAAGGATTATCAATTTCAGGCGGTGAGCCATTAGAACAGAATATTGATGATTTAATTGTTTTTTTGAAAAAGGTTAAATCAGATTCAAGAAAGCTTTCTGTTATACTTTTTACTGGTTTTACTTATGATGAGATTGTGCAAAGCGAACTAAAAATAGTGCTACCTTTTATTGATGTCTTGATTGATGGCACCTATAAAAAGGATTTGAATGACGATGCTGGCTTAAGAGGCTCTTCAAATCAGGTTATTCACTTCTTGTCAGAAAGATATAAACCCATAAAAGAATCTTTTTATAAAAATGATTGTAGAAATGTTGAGGTAGGTATTACACTAGATAATGTGATTACTATTAACGGTATTCCAAAAAGAGGTTTTATAGAAAAGCTGACTAGCGATTTAGCTGAAGAAGGCTATGATTTAAAATAATTAAGGAGTTTTGCTATGAGCGGAATGAAAGAAGGCCAAATAAAAGCTGCTATGAGTCGTTTAGGCGAATTCTTGGACAGGTATGAAAAAATCAGTGCTGAATCCTGCCAGAGATTGCATAATATCAATAACAATGCTGAAGCTGAAAAAGCTAAAAGAGATGCTCAGAATGCTATAGCTGCTTTACAGAATCCTTCTCAGACTGCTATGCAATTTGCGGGTGATGAAATAAAAGACTTGAACCAGCAGAAGGCTGCTTTAAATGCTGCAATTAATGAAGCTGAAGAATTAAACAGACAGGCTTCTGATTTGGAAAAAGAAGCTGCTGGTATAAGAAGCAAGAATGATGATGAAAAGAATAAACTTTTAAGAAGAATTGAAGAAATTAATACCAGAGCGCAGCATAAAATCAATACAACAAGCTGGGTTAATTTGGCTTTGGATCAAGAAGTTCATGAAACCAATGCTGTTAGAGAAAAAGTTACTAATTTGACTGCAAGAGAACGAAAAGCTGTTAAACTGTTAGAACAGGCTGCTGACCTAAGAAGACAGGCTGTCAGTAAATTCAAAAATATAGCAAGAAATGGTAATTCAGCAGAAGAAAGCCTTAAGGCAATAGAAGTAATTGCCCAGAATAAGCAGAAAACTCAAGATGAATCAAAAGCTTATAAAGAAGAAATAGACCAGAGATTGGCAGCTCTTTCTAATATTGATTATGAAAGATTTGCGCCAGGTGCTATAAATCAGATTAATAATCAGATAAATACTTTTAATAAAGCTTTTACCAATAAAGATTACGAAACCTGCACAAAAACAGGAAAAGGTGTCGTTGATGCTTTGAAAGAATTCGTTAAAAATGTTAAAGAATTAAAGAATAAGTTTGAAGAAGCTGAAACTAATACCAAAGATCATCTTAAGGCAGCTATGAATGAATTTGATGCGGTAGATAAAGCCGAATTAAAGAGATGGTCAGGCAAAGCAAGTGAAGTGGACAAAAACTATGGCGAACTTGTTAAAGCTTCTGATGATATTAACGAAGCGTCAAAGAAGGGAAATAGGCCTAATGCTTTTGCTGCACCGGATAGTAAAATTAGTGCCGCTGTAAGTGCTCTTAGAGATTTAATAGAATTAGCAAATCAAAATAAACATAAATTCCAGGAAAGAGATGCTGTAAGAAAAGCTATTGTTAAGGCATTGAAACAACAGAATTATGATAAGCCGGTTGCTTACTACAATGATAAACTTCCTGATGGTTCTCCTGCTGAATTGTCTGAAATGGTAATTTATGCGCAGAATCCTGCTTCAACAGGCGATATGCGTCTGAGAATCGACTTGGAAGGTAAAATCGGTCTGGAAATATTCAGACACGACAAAGATGGCAACGAAGAAGAAGTAACTAAACAAGATGCTCATAGCTGCCATAATTCCGTTAAAAAGCTTGGTGAAAATTTGAGAGAAGCGGGCTTTAACTTCGAAATTACTAATTGGGGCAAGGCTGAAGGGTTAGAAGATACTCAGCAGACATCAAGAATGCCTATTCCATCTAGAGAATCTGAACGCCAGCAGGAACGGTTAAGAGAACGTGTTCAGGAACGTGATAGACAAAGATATTAAAATAAGGAATTACCGTTTGAAATGAAGGCTGAAGAACTTTTTGAACAAGCTACACAGGCTTATATTGATGGAAATGAAGATGAAGCAGCTGGATTATATGCAAAAGCAGCAGAAGAAGGCTCTATTGAGGCTATAAAGGTTTTGGCTGAAGCATATGAAACTGGCGATAAATTCAATTTCAACAAAGATGATAGAACTGCGTTAAATCTCTATAAAAAAGCGGCTGTATTAAATGATTCAGATGCTTTGGATCGAATAATCAATTATTCTAATAAACAGGAACGCAATTCTGTTGTTAAAGAATTGCTTCAGTATAATCTGGCAATGTTTGATTCAGAAGAAATCTGCAGTAAATTTGGCAGATTAATATCCGAAGACGAAGAACTATCTTCAGATACGCCGATGATGGTTGATTTAATCTGTTTTCAGCCTCTATTCGCTAAATATTTTGGCTTTAAAAAATTTACATCGAGTCAGATAAAAGAAATATTAATTTCAAAACCAGAATTGGCCAAGAGTTTTTCTGATTGGGAAATACTAAGCCAGGTTCATGTAGAAGAAATTTCAGAAAGCGTTCCTTCTGTTATAGCTTTTTATCCCTATTTAAATCGGTTAAATGCAAGAGTCTGGGTTAATCTGATAATTTTTGATAATGTCTATTATAATCGCTGTACACCAGAAATAATAGGTTCTTTTGATTCTCATGACTGGGTAAAAATAATAAAAAAATATGCAGAATTTGCCAAAAATTGTTCTTGGGACCAGTTTGAGAGAGAAGATTTAAAAGAACTTATTGATTCTAGACCTGAAGTTTTCGTTTATTGCAACAACTGGTCTAAAATTGATTCAGATATGAGACAGCACATTAAAATAAAGAATTCGAAAATAACAGATTCATTTATCAGCGGTTTTGACAAACTTGCTGAGATGAAAAAATATGAAAATCTTGATTTGCCACAGTTTGGCACGATAGAAATGGTTCTTTGCCTGCCTGGTAATTTCAATATGGGTTCTCCTAATGATGAAGAGGGACACTGTAATGATGAGGTTCTGCACCGAGTTGTTATTTCAAAACCTTTCTTTATCGGCAAATACCCTGTGACTCAAAGTTTGTATCAGGTTATTATGGGCGATAATCCCTCTTATGATAAAAATGACAACAAACCGGTAGAGCAGGTTTCTTATAAAATGGCAGTAGAATTCTGCCGTAAACTGACTTTGCAGATGTCTTCAATAATACCTAAGGAATATATGTTCAATCTTCCTACTGAGGCTCAATGGGAATATGCCTGCAAAGCCGGTATCCAAAGTTCTGATAAAAGTATTGTCAACAGTATGTCAGAAAATAATGCTCCTGCTCAAACCCATATGGTGATTGAAGGGAAAGAAAACAAGTGGCATATATGTGATATGCTTGGCAACGTGTCAGAGTGGTGCCGTTCCTGGTATTATCCGTATCCTAGCAGTGAGGAAAGAGACCCGACAGGTCCTATGCTTGGACAATATAGGGTTTGTCGCGGTGGAAGCTTCAAAATACCTGGCAATAAATTAAGAGCAGCGAAAAGATATGCTTTGAATCCTAAGCTTAGTTCAAGCCCTGAAATTGGTTTCAGAATAATATTAGAGTCTAAGAGGTAATCTAATGACAAACTTTATAGATAGAGAACGCCTTTTTGATAGGTTAAAAGTTGATG
>JAFXRA010000192.1 GCA_017526725.1 Candidatus Rifleibacteriota bacterium | reverse complement strand
ATTATAATATTGTCTAAAAAACTATTAAAGGAGAGACTACCATGGAAATGAAGTTTTACAGATGTGCCCGCTGTGGACAGATTATTTCAATTGTTAAAAAGACAGGCGTTCCAGTTATGTGCTGTGGTCAGGCTATGGAAGAAATAAAGCCAGGAACTACAGATGCTTCTCAAGAAAAACATGTTCCAGTGTTTGAAGTAAAAGAAAACAAAGTTTTTGTTACTGTTGGTTCAGTAGAACATCCGATGACAGAAGAACACTATATTGAATGGGTAGCTCTTCAGACTAAATTTGGCAATCAGCGTAAGGCTCTAAAGCCAGGAATGGCACCCAAAGTTACATTTGCTTTATTAGAAGGTGATGAAGTAGAAGCTGTTTATGCTTACTGCAACCTTCATTCACTTTGGAAAGCTTGATAATTAGTTAGAATTGTTGGAATTATTTAAGCTGTTCTAATTGTTCTTTAAAAGAAAAGGAAATAATAATGAGTGAAATAACCATTACTAATAATAATTTCAAAAAAGAAGTTTTAGAATCAGACAAACCTGTTCTGGTAGACTTCTGGGCAGCCTGGTGCGGCCCCTGTCAGATGCTAGGCCCTGTAATTTCACAGATTGCAGAAGAACATGCAAATGATTTAAAAGTCGGCAAAGTCAATGTTGATGAAGAACCTGAATTAGCTGCAATGTTCGGAATATCCAGTATTCCTAATGTAATATTGTTTAAGAATGGCAAGGCAGTTAAGAATTCTGTAGGCTTCAAGCCTAAAGAAGCCCTGGAAGAATTTATAAAATAAGTTCTCAAAGCAACAAAAAAACCGCTTATAAAAGCGGTTTTTTTTATTGTCAGATAAACCTATCACATTTCCCATTCAAAAACGATTTTAATTGCTTTATTGCCTTTTGCGTCATAATAAGCCTGTCTCATCTGATTATAAACTTTCTTATATCTGTCTGTGACATCGTTATTGAAAAGGATTCGAACATAAATATCGGCATCAGGAGCAGATTCCAATTCACCACAATGTTCTTCAACATTCTGGAATGTTGCATGAGGAGCGTAATTACCATCATCAATAGTCATTTCATGGAATACTTTTCCTGAAGCATCCAGATTAGTGTGATTTAAAACATTGTTCTGTTCGCCAACATGCACTTGTCTAGAGAATAAACCTTTTACATAACCGGTTCTATAATTATAAACTCTGGCGTTCTGAGCTTCACCTGGAGCATCATCGGCAAAAGAGTTTACAGTAGAGCGGTAAACAACAATTTCACCATGGCTTTGAGATTTTGCATGTTTGCCTGAATCACGGCTTACATCGCCTAATCTTATAGCTAAAGCAGAAGTTGTTAAAGCACTAAGCAGTTCTTCATTTTTTTCAAAGTTTCCTCTATTGAAATATATTTTTTTATCATATTCAGCATTATAAGCTTCCACAACCTTATCAAGCTTGTCAAAAGCACTAATCCAATCTTTTTTGTTGCTTAAATCTCTGATTCCACTAGTAGATTTACTATGAGCAAAACATAATAGACAAGCAGCATCAACATCAGCGCCAAGTCTTATAATTTCATTCCTCTTGCTCAAAACATTAATTGCGGAATTAAGAGCATGATTTTTTCTAATATCATAGCCATCAACAGCTTTTTTAGGTTTTCCGTTATCGTCTAATACTAAGCTACCTTCTTTATTTAAAATAAATCCACCGGCTTTCATTCCAGAATCATGAAATATAGAAGCAACGACCAGAGTCTTTTCGTCTATACCCATTCCGAAATTAATTCTATTAGCGTCTCCGTCATTTTTTGCTAAGCTGTCTTTTTTCTGAAAAGTTCCTTCTTCAATTGCCTTATTAAAAGCCTTAGTTATTTCTAAGGTTTTATCAGCAACCATCAAAACATGTTCAGCGGTGTGGTTTGTGAAATCCCCCAGATATTCCGGGTCATTTATTGCAGTAATCTTACCAGCAGCATAATCTTCTTTGGTAATTTCCATAGCATGATTTTGAATATCATTCAGATAGCCAGGCAATTGAGCTGCAATAACGCTAGAAGAACACAATAAAAAGAACACAAATGGCAATTTTATATTTCTCATATAATTATTCCTTATCTTTGTCACTTTTTACAGGACATATTAATAATAGTTCATCATTAGCTGCAATAATTCGTTCTTTTGGATTAACCATAAGTTCCTGATTGTAAGGCTTAACCCCAACAAGAGTATAACCCTTTTCTTCATGAAGTTCCATGGCTACATCAAAGTATTTTTTACCAGCATATTTCTGAGTAGCAAGAATAAAATCAAGGGTATTTCCTGAATCTCTTGAAAGCAAATCTTTAAAGAAAGCAAGCAGACCTTCATGCATTGAAATTCTTGCAAGAAGTTTACCTGAAACTTCGCCTTGTATAACAACGTCTTCAACACCGCCCATTTTAAGGTGGCTGGCGAATTCTTCATTATATATTTCTGCGGAAGTATGAATTTGAGGATTAAGCTTTTCGATTGTTAATGCAGCCAAAATTGTTCTAGCATCAACATCCTGAGTTGAACGCACTCCATTAGATTCGGAAGTAATTACAGCCAGACGAGCTTTTTCAACTCCAGCTTTCTTTAATGCAGATATGCTTGTAAAATCTTCATTCAGTATGCTTATACGGTTAGTATCTAAATTATGCTGTTCCAATTCTTCCATCATGTTTTCTTTTTCAGAAATAATAAGGATTTCAGAATCTTCAAATATTGGATCAAGGAGAAATTCTCTGGCAAGTATGATAGTCTTTTGCCCAAATCCGCAAATAATAACATGGTTATTCAATTCTTCAGGATCAGTATGTTTATGCATTGTAGTCTCCTTAATTTTATCCATCATAATAGCTGAAAAAGTACCAGTGAGCATAGCAAATATACCCATTTCAAAAATCAAAAGAATCAAGAAAACGATTTTTCCGCCAAGAGTCTGCGGATAGTCTGCATATTCACCAGACATCAACGAGAACAAAGATTTCCAGAAAGCATCGGAAACATTGCTGATTTCTGATTGTTTTCCTATTTCAAATTGAGAAAGCCCCACAGCCCCAAAAAAGATTGCAAAAATAGCAAAGCTGGAAATAATACCAATTTCAGTGAGTCTTCCTTCAAATATTTTACCAAATAGTCTGAACTTTCTAGTAAATTCTGAACCGATAGAAAAAACTCTGAATAATCTCAAAACTCTTAATATTCTTAAAACGCGGCCAATTCTAAAAATTCTAAATGTGGGCATTACTGCCAGCATATCTATCCAGTAATTAGATAGGAAATTGTGAGTAGAATAGCTAACCAACCATCTTAAAATTAATTCAACAATAAAAATGTTAGTAAGCCATTCATTGACCTGTAAAATCCAAACTGGAACCTTGTCTTCATTTCCGCCATAAAGGAACAATTCGATAAAAATCAAAGAAACAGAAACAAGAATAAGCACCATTACAGTAATACCAAATGGTGCGGAATCAACAAAATGTTTGAGTTTTGTTAGAATTTTAGTTCTTAGCTGTGACTCTAATCTATAATCAATGTTTATCCATAAAAGAATAATTTCAACAAGAAAAATATAATTGAAGAAATTATTAATATTTGAAATCCAACTCGGAACAGCTTCAATTTTGTTATATAGATAGGTTTCAAGATAAAGCAGGACAAAAGAACCAATAATAGCCATCATTACCAATAATCCAAAGGGTAAAGAAGCTAAAATTCTTTGAAAGGTACCTAATATGCCCCTATCAAAACGTTTATCGAAAGAATTATCTTGTTTTTCCATAATTAGCTATTTTATTTCATAAAAGCTATTATGGCAAGTTAATTCATAACCATAGATAAATAAAAGAACTATAAAAAATAAATATTGATTAATTTCAAAGTTAGTAATATAACGGTAAAGGAAATTATTTTAAGGAGTTTGAAATGAATTTTAAAAAGTTAACTGCTATCGCTTTTGTTTCTGCAGCAATTATTGCTGGTGCTTCTGCTCTTCAGGCTTCACCTTCTTGGAGCGCTTACTCAACTTCTATTAGTATTAATGAAGATTGTTCAGATGAAATTATTGCTAAGGTAAAAGAAAAATTTGAAAGCAACCAAAATGCAGACTATTCAAAAGCTTCCTTATCTTTTTATAAAGTTCCTGTAGAACAGGCATTAAAAGCTATTAAAACTTTCCCAAATGTAAAAAAGATTAGCTTTAGCGGCGTCAATCTTACAAACCTTGATTTTATCAAAGAAATGCCAAATCTTGAAGAAATAAGCTACAGCGGATCTTGGGATTTCAAAGAACCAATGGACTTATCCGCATTAGAAGGGAATACAAAACTTGTTGAATTTAGAATGAGTGGCACAATAATAAAAGACTTGGCTCCACTTTCAAGCTGCATTAATTTGAAAAAAGTCAGTACTTATATGAGCACTATTCAATCCAACACAATAAGCCCATTAAAGACTCTGGTTAATGTTGAAGACTTAGATCTTTACGGAACTAACGTAGATGATTTCAGCCACTTAGCTCCTTTAACCAAATTAAGAGATATTTGTGTTTATGCTACTAAGCCAAATAAAGATGCAACTCTTGACTACAACAAGCTTGCAGAAATCAAATCTTTGGTAAATATTCATGCTGGTTTAACAGAAAAGATGACTTCTGTAGCTTTCCTGAAAGATCTGCCAAATATCAAATCAATTAAGTTCTTAGGAGAAGAAATTGAAGACCTTGAAACCTTAGAAAATTCTACTATTGAAAAAATCAGATTCTGGTCTCATAGAAAGAAAATTGACGGCGCTAAGTTAGGTAAAGCCAAAACATTGAAAGAATTAACTCTTGAAGGTATTGACGTATTGACTAATATCGACGGTCTTGGCAATCTGACCAACATGAAAGAATTATATATTAAAGATATTAAAGACCACAATTCTCCAGAAACTGCTATAGATACTTCAATTCTTGCCAATATGAAAAATCTTAAAAAAGTAGCCTTTGAAAAAGTTCAAATCAAAGATTTGAGCAAAACTGGTGAAGACTTGGAAGAAATCACTCTTAGCAAAGTAAATACCAATGATGATAAAGCATTTGATATTGCAACAATCGTTGCTCCGCAGACAAGAAAACTTGAAATCAGAGAAATGAAAGTTGCTAATGTTGCAAACATAGCAAAGAGTTTCCCCAAACTCGAAAGTCTAACACTTCAGAAATGTGAAGGAATTACTAATTACGATTTCTTAAAAGAATTACCAGACAAAACAAGAGTTACTTTATCTAAGGGCGCAATCAGCGAAGATTTAGTTAAAGAACTTAAAGACACCAAGAACATGTATGTAAACATGTGGTAAAATAAGTAATCGTAAAAAGGCTTAGATAAATTATTGTCTAAGCCTTTTTTATTGCTTTTAAAAGGTTGTAAATCAAAGCATAAAAAAAGCCTCAATCCCTTATATAGGTTTGAGGCTTTTTGTTTTAAGCTTTAAATCACGGCCAAATCTTATCCATCATTCTTGGGAATGGGATTGTTTCTCTAACGTGAGTCAGGCTGCAAATCCAAGCTACTGTTCTTTCGATACCCAAACCGAAACCAGAATGAGGAACAGAGCCGTAGCGTCTTATATCAAGATACCATTTGAATGGTTCAAGGCTCATACCAGCTTTTTTAATCTTTGATTCAAGAACTTCTATATCAGCTTCACGTTCGCTGGCGCCAATTATTTCGCCATAGCCTTCAGGAGCAATCATATCGAAACAGAGAACACGGCCTTTGTGTTCCGGATCTTCCTTCATATAGAAAGCTTTAACTTCGCTTGGATAGCGGTGAATCATAACTGGCTTATCGTGATTTATACCAATAACAGTTTCATCAGCAGCACCGAGGTCATCCCCAACTCCACCTTTAAGAATATCTTCAGCAAGTTTGCGCTTTTCTTCATCATCAGAAGCGGCATATTCTTTTTTCTTCTGAGCCAGGAATTCGCAGGCTTCATCATAAGACATTCTATAGAAAGGAGCTTTAATCTTTCTAAGCTTTTCAACGTCGCGTTCCAAAATCTTAAGTTCTTCTTCGCAGTTGTTGACAACGTGCTGAACAACACTTTCTACGAACTGTTCGGCAAGTTCCATATCTTCAGCAAGTTCCATATAGGCAACTTCTGGTTCAACCATCCAAAATTCAGTAAGATGACGTCTGGTTTTGCTCTTTTCAGCTCTAAAAGTTGGACCAAAGCAGTAAACTTTACCGAAAGACATAGCAGCAGCTTCCATATAAAGCTGACCACTCTGAGACAAATAAGCTTTTTGATCAAAATATTGGGTTTCAAAAAGATTTGTTGTTCCTTCAGCGGCATTAGGAGTGAATATTGGTGCATCAACATTTATGAATCCACGTTCATTAAAGAAATTGCGGATTGCCATAACAATATGATGACGAATTCGAAGAATGGCATGCTGTCTCTTTGAACGGAGCCACAAGTGTCTGTTTTCCATAAGGAAAGCCACACCGTGTTCTTTTGGGCTGATTGGGTAATCAATGCTCTGAGAAACGATCTTAATATTGCTAAGTTCTAATTCGTAACCGCCGATCTGACGGTCATCTTTCTTTACTTTACCAGTAACGATTACTGAGGTTTCCTGATTAATTTCTTCACATATTTTAGCGATTTCTTCAGAAAGATTGGGCAAAAAAGCGACACACTGACACATTGCGCTGCCGTCTCTTACGATGATGAAGTAAAGCTTTTTGGAACTGCGCTTATTGTAGCACCAGCCAGCTATGGTTACTTCTTCGCCAACATGGTTTTTGAAATCAGCTATTGGAGTATATTCTTTCATAGAATTTCCTTTGGGCTTAAAGTCAAAATTTTGTATTATTTTTATAATTCTGAAGATTTTTCTCTGTCGTCAATTCCGCCCATCATCGGAATAGCGTTTATAATGGGGTATTCTTTACCGCACTTTTTGCAAATTAGATGTTCTGGTTTCTCAATATACTTAACATCACTGCCACAATTTATGCATGCAATGTTTTCAAGCATATCAGGATTGACTGACATTGAAAAGCTCCGAACTTCAAAATAATTGTTGAAAGTATAGTACTAGAGGATAAAAAATTCAACATTTTTCGCATAAAAAAACGGCTTGGTTAAAACAAGCCGTTTTGATTACTATAAAGAGCTATATAAAGGAAGGATTATTTACCTGCTTTAAGAAGTGACTGATAAAGGCTCATATTTTTGCTGTAATCTTCATAAGCAGCTTTAGCGCCTTTAGCATCACCATTCTGTGTGCAGGTTACATATTTTTCATATGCAGCAATGTAATTGTTGTAAGCAGTCTGAGAATCAATTGCTGTTTCAGGCTGAGAAACAGTCTGTTGAGCAGCAGCTCTTTGTTCCATATAAGCAGCTATTTCAGCATCTTCAGCAGCAGCAGCTTTCTGGTCGATATCGCTCTTCTTTATTATAATAGAACCGCCACCAGTAATCTTTTTAACTAGTGCACTAATACCTTTAACAAGCAATCTGGAAACTAAACCGCCGCCAAGAACGCCAATTGCAAGCATTGGGAAACCCATTCCAGCGCAAAGCAAACCACCGCCTATAGCACCAGCTACTGTAGCAAAATTAGCTACGCTTGAAGTAGTCCAATTAAGAACCTTTTTACCGATAAAGAAACCGGCAACACCGCCGATAGCCATACCAAGGGGTCCACCGCCTACGGCAGCACCTACAACTGCTGTCATAGCACCAGCTGCTAAAGCGCCAACATTTACAAATAAGGTTTTTGCTATTCCACCGACAGCACTAAGAATACCTGCATCAGCATGATTCATCGGAGAAACAGTTAACCACATAGAGAAAATCATTGAGAGAACCAAGAGAATAGATAGACCTTGGCGTCTGTTGTAAGTCATTGTCATCATATAAAGTGACCTCCTGCCTTATGTAACTTATAAAAATACTTATAGTAATCACTACAATTATATAGATAAAAAAACCATCCCGCAAGACATTTTACTATTTTTTTTGTACACAGGATGGTTTTTATTTCTTATTATATATATTAGAGTTATTTGTTGATTAAGAAATCTTCTATTTCGTCTAACTTCAAACTAATTTCGTGAGTAATTAAATCACGGTTGAATCTGGAATAAGCAAGTTCAATTCCATGATCCTGAAGGCCAAGAGTCCAAACACCGCCATTAAAACTGCCTTTTTTCAATACTTCAACTGCTTTAACAAGAGCAATATCTATTCTCTTTACAACGCTTGCAGCAACTTTGCCAGGTGCAGCCTTGCTCTGGTCAGAATCAACACCAATAACATAGAAGTCACCGCGGCGAGCTGCAGCAATCAAGCCTAATCCGCTCTTACCTGCAGCGTGATATATAATATCAGCGCCTTCCTGATTAATTTCAGCACCAACTTTTTCAGCTTTATCAACCATATCAAAAGCATCTGGAGAATTGCCAAGATATCTGGAAGCAACTTAATATTAGGATTTACGAATACTGCCCCATTCTTGAAACCTTTTTCAAAACTGGCAATTACAGGAGATTCCATACCGCCCAGGAAACCAACGCAGCCTTTTTTACTAACCAAAGCAGCAAAAGCTCCTGCAAAGAAAGAGCCCTGTTCTTCATCAAACAAAATAGAGAGAACATTTGGTGCAGAAACTACAGAGTCGATAAGAACAATTTTAGTTTCTGGGAATTCATTGGAAACATGTCTAACTGCTTCGTTTGCAAAGAGTCCGACAGCACAAACCATATCAAGTTTTCTTTTGCAGAAATATCTAAGAGCTGGTTCTATACCACTAATAGAGCCTGGATCTACAACTTCAACCAGTGCACCTTCTTTACGCAGCAGCATAACCCCTTCATATGCTGCATCATTAAAAGAGCCATCATTAAGTCCGCCTGTAGAGAGAACAATACCGATTGTCAGCGGCGCGGCATACAAAGACCCAGAAAGTAAAGCAACTAATAAGGTTACTGCAAAAATCAGTCTTAACTTCATTTATATAACTCCAAAAATAGTCTCTTAAACTAAAGATATTTATGTTAGTTTTATTAAGTTTACAACATTAATATATAAATGACAAATTTTATAGTTAGTTTTGTTAATTAAAGTTTTTAGTTTTAGGATTTAAAACTTATTAATTGCTTGAATAACAGAAACTTGGTATACTACAATTTTGACTAGTCATATTTCGGGAGCGTTAAAAATGAGTGTTAATTTTGAAAACAGAATTGCTTTAAATCCGGCTTTAATAGTAGGTCTAGGCGGAACCGGCAAAAAAGCTTTAATGAACTTCAAGGAAACTTTTTTAAAGAGTCCTCAAATTAGAAAAGCTTACGAACAGAACGGCAGCGAACCTGCTTTACCTGATTTTATTGATTTGCTTTGTATAGATACAGACATATTTGATGCAAGCCAGTCTGAAAAAGAAGAAGCAGATCCTGCAATAAAACTTAAAGAAAGTGAATACCATCAGATTAACATCCAAAATGCTGGTCAGATTACCAACAATCTGGATACCGACACGTATGGCTATCTATATGAATGGTTCCCTCAAAAGTTGAAATCCTATATTGGTCAAATCAGCCAAGGTGCTCACCAATTCAGATTTACAGGCCGATTTGGTATTTTCGTAGATATTCAGAAGATTTTCTCTCTGTTAAAAAGCAAAATAAGCAAAATTATGGCCCGCGGCAACGTTAATCAAGACGATATAATTGTTCCGCTTACCAACAAACAGGGACAGATTCTGACTCCGGAATTCTATGTAGTAGGTTCAATGTGCGGTGGTTCAGGCGCCGGCATGTTCATGGATATGGCTTACCTGTTAAAGATGGCTTATTATCAGTTATCCGGTGGCAAAGGCAAACCATCTATTATTGGTATAGAACTTACCCCTGAAGCATTTACACAAATTGCAATAGATCCAAATGTAAACTCAACAGGCAGAATCGAAGGCAATGGTTATGCAGCATTGGCTGAAACCTATTATTTCATGAACAAAGAAAAGTTCCCTCCGACTCAGTCTGCAAAAGATATTATTGCTCAGGACAGACGCAATAAGTTCATGGTTAACTACGGTCCAATCGGCAAGAGCAATGATAGCACAACCTATGGGACAATTGCTGAAGAACCCCCATTTGATCAGTGCTATCTGCTTGGCACCAGCAATATGGATGATATACCAACCTATTATGCCATAGCTTCAGAACTAATCTTTACAAAGCTTGCCACTCAGCTCAGACAGGCTCAAAATTCAATGTTGGACAATGCTTCCCAGATATTGGGTCAGTTAAACTCTGATCTGGAAGGCAAACAGCTTAAATGCTTCAGTTCAGCAGGTTTCAAGAGTTTCTATTATCCATTAGACATAATAAGAAATCTTTATACATACAAACTCTCTATGGATCTTAACTACTGGTTAAAGCAGTCTATGGACAGAATACTTCTGGATTCAATGGTTCAGGATTTTGCTGAAAACAATCCCAGCGTATTAGACCTGACTCCTGAAGGACTTTTAGCTTTAAGCAAAGAAATAGTTAACAGAAAAGATTATTGGGATAATCCAAGATTCCACACAGTAAAAGGATCCAACAAACCAAAACCTAAAGAAAAAGACCATGAATTCCTTTTAAGACAAATAGAAGAAGCTAATGCTGACCATATCAAAAAAGATGATATGAGAGCTCAGCTTAGAGTCAAGTTTGAAGGAGCTGCCGCCAAGGCAGGTGAAAGCTTAAAAGAAAAAGTAATAGAAATAGTTAATAATCCTGATTTAGGCGCACAGGTTGCTATTGATTTCTTAGTTGCTTTTGAAAAGTATCTGACAAGATACCCCAAAGACCAGATGGCTCGAAAGGTTACTGAAATCAAAGGAAAATTAGATAAAGAAAAACGAGAGTTTGCAGAAGAATGCATTAGACTGAAAGAAAAGCTGACAGGTTTTACTGGTTTAGGTATTAAATTGAAAGCATTCTTCGGAACTCAGCTTAAAGAAGACAAAGATTCCTTCTCGAAAGAAAGTAAAGAAGCAAATGATATGGAATATGAAATGTTCTGTATGACTTGCGTTGAAGACTTCTTGAAATATCTGAATGTCCAGGCTCAGAATATACGTAAAAAACTCGAAGTATTCAATTTCAAACTGAACCAGATTTCTAAAGACGGCAATCTTGAACGTGAATACGAAAGATGTTTGGAACTAATTAAGCCCTATTCTAAGGTTCAAAAATTTATTAGAACTTATATATTTGAAGAAAGAGATATAGAACCCTTCTATAAATATTTGCTGGGCGACCTAACCAACAACGACATAGAAGGTGATTTTCTAGTAAAACTTGATCTCAAAAAGAACTGGGATAAATACACTGACCACGAAACCTGCAACCTCGAAGAAGAAATAGTTAAATACTGCAACAATGTTATTCAGCGCAGACTTTTCGGCGGCATTGAAGACTTTATTCACTGGAAAGATTCAGAAAAGAAAGGTTTCAAGAAGAGTCTTGTTGAAAGCCTTATGAATCAGGCAACTCCTTTGGTAACACTTAATGACCGTGGTAATAACCAGCCTCAGAGAATGAATATTGTTACTCTTGGTATTGCTGATGAAAACAGCCAATTAGCTGTCGAAATCAAAGACACATTACGCAAAGGTGATATTGGTGTATCTATAGCTCCAACAAGAAATCCATATGAAATAAGTTTATTACAGACTCTTCACGGTATAGCACCATATAATCTGAGTTCAATTGCTCAATGGCATACTTTATATAGAAAGAATAATGCGAAGATTAACTGCCACGCAATTATGAACAACGATGCATATCCAATATTGTGGGCCAGCTATAGTCTTATTCCAGCTAAGAAACTAGAAGAACACTTTATGGTTTACCTCTTGCTCAGATATGAACTTTGGGCTGACGAAAAACTCAAAAAGCATGGCATAGAATTTAATCCTGAATTAGTTCAATTTGAACTTTGGTATCAGCAGGATAAACCGCAGCCAATGGGAAGAACATTGATTGAACTCTTTGATTATTTGAAAAATAATACAATGGGTCTGTATTTAATAAGAACTGTTTACAGTGAATATTGGAAGACACTTCCATTCCCAAAACAGTGCGAATTTGTTCGCAGATACCTGCCATTTATCGCAGCTAAGGTCAAGAGAATAGAAGAAGCTATTGAACAGGAAATCAAGAAGAATCATGAAGTAAAAGCTTCTAGTGACGAACTGCTTTCTATTAAACGTGGTATTTTAAAGATACTGCAAGATTACAATGACCAGTTCAACACTATATTAAGCCAGCGACAAACAACTACACTTGGCTGATAAAACAGAGCACGGGCGGTTCTAACAACCGCCCGTATTTATTAAATAACCATATTAAAGAAAATAGAATAATAACGGAGGCAGATAAATGTTCAAGAAACCTTTTTGTACTATATTACTAACTGCATTTTTTATTTTTGCGACTAGTATAATATTGAGAGCTGAAATAAATTTTGATTTTGGATTACCTTTATTCCGTCAGAATGAAATAAATTTTGAAAAGACCAAAACCGCAGATTACAACCTCCAGCTGCTAAAAAAGTATATTCTTGAACATAAAGGCAACGTCATAGCTCAATATCATGCTATTAACAGATGGTTCAATCTAATTAAGCTTTCAGATACTCCTAAACATGCTGAATTAATAAAATCCGGCAATGAATATTTTTCAATCAAAGATCCAAACAAAGC
Organism: Candidatus Rifleibacteriota bacterium; assembly: GCA_017526725.1. The sequence continues at coordinate 4,979 of JAFXRA010000192.1, read as the reverse complement.
TTCAACAGAAGAAAAACTAAGACACATTTTCTATTCAGGTCTGATGCTTTGCAACAATAAGAAAGAAGACTCAGAATGTAAAGAAGAACAGCATTTTGAAGAACTGCTTCTTGATTACGAAGAAGAACTACAAGAATCTGCAGATTATTGGATAGCCAAAGGCATTATCTTCCAAGCATTAAAAAACAAAGACAATAACTATTTTGTTTTAATGAAACCGGAAGAAGATTTAAAGATTGCTTTAACTCTTATTCCAAGAACTTCTCAGTACTATTATATTATGGGGCAATGTTTCAGGTTTTTGGGAAATACTGACTCAGCCTTATTTTTATCTATAGCTTCATATGAAAAAGCCTCTTCCTTAGACCCGAGAAATCAAAAACTTCAAAATTCTTTATTAAGTATTTATATGGGGTTGCACGAAGAATATCAGGCAAAGGGCAAACACGAACCTTTCTGGCTTGAAGAATCAGTTTATAAAAAAATCATAGAAATAGCCCCGGCAAATCCTTATGCTCTCAACAATCTCGGATATCTTTATGCGGAATATGGGGTTAATACCGGCTTAGCAGTTGATCTTTGCCAAAGAGCTGTTGACCAATCACCTGATAATCCAGGATTCTTAGATAGTCTTGGCTGGGCTGCTTTTAAAAATAAAGATTTTCAAAAGGCTGAAGAAGCATTAGTTAAATCTATAGCTTTGAAAGGCTCAATATATGAATCAAGATATCATCTTGCAACAGTATATTACAGCAACAACAATTATGAAAAAGCAGCAGAACAATATGAAGAAGCTATAAAACTCAGACCAGACTCAGCAGAAACCTTAAACAATCTAGCCTATTTATATACAGAGTTAAATATCAATAATGAAAAATCTTTAACCATGGCCAAGAAGGCCAATAAAATTGAACCCAACAATGCTTCATATCTAGATACTCTTGGCTGGGCTTATTACCGCAATGGTGACTTAGACAACGCTTTATTATACCTACAAAAAGCCAATTCGCTTGTTCCAGCACAAAGCGAAATCCTGCTACATATTGGCAGAGTATACCTTGATAAGAACGAATTTGAAGAAGCTCTTATTTTTGTTAAAGAAGCATTTAAAGCCAATCCTAATTTAAACGATCCAGATGAAACCCTGTATTTAGCCATTAGACTGAAAGCATTTCACGAATCAATGGCCAACTATCATGGGTTGTTAGGCGATAAAGCCGACAAGAATAAAGTTTTAAATATTTTGAATGGTATTTCAAGACTTTATCAAGAAGAAGGTCTTTATGAAAAATCTATCGAAATCACTAAAATTTGTTCTGATTTGAAGACCGGAGTAAAAACCTTAAATGAACCTCTTCTAGGAACATATAAACTGCACCATTCGGAAAAGGATAAGGCAATTACTCCTGTTAACCCAGAAGACAAAACTTCAGAACAGCCAAAAGAAGAAAAGAATGAAAAAGTTACTCCCAGCAGTATACCTGAAGAAAAAAACAAAACAGATGAAAATACTGACCCGGAAAATTCTTTATTGCCTAGCGGAATAGATTATCCAGTAGCAATTAGTTTTTGCTCTGATTTCTTTAAAAAACTAGTTGATTACTTCCCGAATCTAAAAGATTTATGCAAATGCAATGTAACTATTATTATGGATAGATTGTTTAATGCGCATAACTCGGCCATAATCAGAATATCATCCAAAACATTGTCTGGGAAAGATCTTAAAGATGGTATAATTTCTGGATATGGCTGCATTGCTGCCTCTAAGGAAATAAGCAAAGAAGATAAACCTATTACTTATTTATTCCCTTCAGGGAAATATTATTTTCAAACCACTGACAATGCTGTTTATATATCACTCAATCCTATCTCGGAAGAAACAATAGCCAGTCTTTCTACTTTGCTTCCTTATAGAGATGATTGTGCTATGGAAATGTATTACGATAACCAAGCATTCCACAACAGATTTCCTAAAATAATAAACGGATTTATAAAAAATCCATTTAAACCCTTTGAAAAGCTTCAAGCAAGCTATAAGGTCAATGAAAATGGAATAAATGAGTTTATTATAGCTACTACAGGCAAAGAAGAAAGTGAAGAATACTTAAGAAGAATCGCAGGCAGACTATTCAGATTTAAAATGAAAGCAGGGAAAAAGGGGCTCACTACAAATATAAAAATGAAATATGAAAAGGATTTAATATATATTTCAACAGATTTTGAAAATTTATTTGATTGGGCAACGAAAAAAGTCGATTTTCTTAATAATAAATTGAAAAATTTTTTAATATTTATCAAAAGTATTAAGAAATAAATAATAATATGAAAGCAAACTCTTGAAAAGATTTGTATTTTTTTATAAAATACTTTTAAATAAATAGCATAAAAAATGGAGGGACTTATTAATGCCAGCTATTAACATTCAAGACAATATTCTTCAGTATCTGAAAGAACAAAAAGAAGCCGTAAAGATTTTTTTGATGAAAGGCTTCCAAATCCAAGGTACAGTTTTAGATTTTGATACATTTGTTATTCTTTTGGAATCAGAAGGCAAAAAGCAGTTGATTTACAAACACGCTATTTCAACTCTTCAGCTGCCTGATAATTTTAATTTCCCAACTGGAAACTGATTAATATAGTCCTTGAAAGACCGCATAAGTAATTATGCGGTCTTTTTTTATTTTAGATTATTATTGTATGCTCATTTTTTAGTGTTCAATTTTTATACAGTTAATTTTCTTTGCTTAAAAAATCATCAAGAAAAATGCTGTTCTACTAATTAATTACTTTTTTTAAAGACTACGGAGGAAAAAATATATTTCATCAAAGCATCGTTTACAAAAGGGTTTCCACGGCCAAATAAAAAGTTTTAGTTTACTTTAAAAAAGTTGGCACGAATATTGCTATTACTATGGCAACACTGCACGACTTATTCGTCAGTTGTCTTCAATCATTCCTTTCCTTGATCAAGGCTACCTCATAGAAGTGTGGCCTTTTTTTTTACCCTTTAAAATTGTTATATTCTTTTTCAGAAATCTGTTCATCTGTAAAAGTCAAAATATTATGAACAGCAGGGGCTTCTAATGGTTTAAAATCACGATTTGTTAAATTAGTGTTGTCCCATATTCTTCTTCTTAAAATATTTCCGCCGCTATGAGAACCGCTTACGAAATACTCAGGCTTAGCACGACCGATTCTTATATCGCCGCCATATACTCTTTGAATAATATAACCAGGTTTTTTGAGATATTCTTCTGGCTTGCCAATTTCATCATTAACTTTACTATTAGAATTACCTATATGCCATTTAGACGCTCTTCGAGTAGAGCTTATCAAAGTAGCATTTATTGTAATTTCTGGAATAAAAAGGCCATCAGATTCTTTTTTAACTGCTTCAGTAAATAAGCCAGAAATCAGTCCAGAAGCGCCACAGCCTGTATCATAATCTTTTTCTTCTTCTATAAGAGACTGCTTCCATGCCATTTCAAAGATTCTATCCTGTTCTTCTCTTGTTAAATCACCGCCAGCTCGAACTGCCTGTTTAATATATTCAATAATATCATCTCTAACTCTAGAATCTTTAATCCCGAATCTAGGATCTAAGGCCGTTCCGCCTGGCATAAAGAAATTCCGTAAATCTTCAATATTTGCATCATAACTACCGCCAGAATTAATTTCAGGGTAATTGTAAAGATAAGCCATAGTTCCAAAACGAGCTTCTGCTATTCCGCTGCCCATATTAGTGTTTACACCCTGAATAGAACCTCTATCTCTTGGTTCAGGCGGACAAACAGTTCTTTTCAGATCTTCTTCTATTTCCAAAGAGGATGGATGCATGCTCATTCCTAGACAATACAGGAAATAAGGCTTGACTTCATTTTTAACAAATTTGCTTGGAGAAGACATATCAATAAAAATACGCCCCTCTGACATTATCATAGCCCCAACTTTATTATTGTTTTTCCCGTTGCGTAAAACCTTCTTATATTCCTGATAGTTTTTATCTTTATATACCTGCGAAGTTTCTGGATTCTGGTTAAAATCTCCGGCAATAACAATATCTTTTGTACTATAAATAGTAATACTCTTATCTGGACAACCCCATATTCTTAGAGGTACTTCAGAATACACAAGAAGTTTACGTCCATGTTTTGCCTTAATTATTTCAGGGTCATCAGAATCTTTTGTATCAATATCGTCAACTTCTTCTTCAGCATCACCGGGACCATTATTTTCATCATCATCGTCATCATCTGAAGCTCTGCCGGAACGAACTGCTCTGTCATCATCATCATCTCTAGGTACAGCAACAGCTCTATATTCTCCAAAATCTAAATCATAGTATGTGGTTCCGGAATCATAAGGATTCTTATAACTACTAGCCGGTAAAGACTTACTATCTATTGTGATACCATAAACCTTTTTAAAAGATTCAACAGACTTTTTAATACGTTCTTTCGGCAATCTGGTAAACTTGATTGGATGAGCCCCATGAGGGCCATCAACTATATAACCGTCAAAATCTTCAAACTTGCTGACATGTAACGAATCGTTATCCTTAGTAAGTTTATGTCTTTCCTTATTGGAAAATTCCAAATCAGTATCTACTAATGCTCTGATTAAACCAGGAGTTTCAATCTTTTCACATTCAACCATTTCTGTTCCTCTACAAGAACCACCAGCGGTATTAAATGTAATCCAGTTATAACCATAAATTCTAGAGCGCTTTAGCTGATTTTCTCTTTGAGGGAAAGGACCTAACCCGCCTACATCCAACATTTCTCCATCGAAAAGGAGATATTCAGTAGCAGGATATCTTCTTTCAAGTATAGCTGTAATTTTTCTATAGGTTTGTTCTTTAATACCCCATCCACCGCCGACTTTAACAACAATCTCAACTCTAGTATACATTTCTGATTCTCTGAGAGCCTTGGTCTTTATGTTTTCTCTAGAGCCATAATTCTGAGCAAACCGGGCCT